>JBDTSD010000152.1:0-10113 GCA_039931355.1 Ginsengibacter sp. | reverse complement strand
AAAAAAAATGAATTTTTTATACTTGTTGTATTAATACTTCTTTTGGCCTTCATTTACATTAAATCAGTAACACACCGCCTTCTACAATCTTTTTAAACGATATGACTATCTAATTTCCAGGATAGCAAATACCGGCAAATGATCTGATGCATATCCTTCATTTACTACTTCATGTTTTTTTACCGTAAATACTCCAAACGGACGATAGCCAATGAAATCAATTGTTTTAGTTGGATTAACGGATGGTATTGTAAAACCACAACTAACACAAGTCCTCGTAAAGGATTTATCAAGGGTATTGATCGTGTTGCTTCCGGGTGTCGCATTGAAGTCGCCAGCTATAATTATAGGTTGGGCGGAGGCCGCCCTAATTAATTCAATGATTTTGTTGATCTGCAAAATGCGGTTGGTATCCTTTTTTTGCGCATCGAGGTGTGTGCAGGCAAAAATTATTTTTTTTCCATTTGGTAGTTGAACAACTGTTGTTGCAAGTATCCTGTGTTCGCCACCGGTACTTTCTTCAGTTGGCAATTTATTGATCATCTTTTGCTCCAAAGGAAATTTAGAAAGAATAGCCACGCCATATTCACCGCCATCGTAGTCAATAGCTTTAGCAAAAAAATAATGCTCCATTCCCGTCTTCTTTGCTATTTCTGCAGCTTCATTTATCGTTTTGCCGGAGCGGCTGGTATTTACATCTACCTCCTGTAAAGCTATCAGGTCGGGCTGCTGTTTGGTGATAACATTAGCTATTGCATCTATATCAATTAAACCGGGCTTTGAAGGCGGTGAGGCATGATGAATATTATAAGTTAGCACTCTCAGAATGGATGATGTATCGCCTGTTGCCTTAACCGAAGAGGGGGACATATTGTGACCACATCCAATACAAAACCATAAGCTACAAATAACAATAAATTTATAAATCATTTTTTTCCAAATTGAATATTATGAAATCTATATATCGAAAATCGTTTGGGCGGGATAGTTATTACCTGCTAAAAACTAAACCATTTACATATATAATTAACCCACGGATTTAATGACCCGTCATAGTAAATTCTACTTCTTCAAGAGTTTTTCCTTTGGTCTCCTTTACTTTAAACAAAACAAACAGAAAACCAATGACACAGATACCCGCATATATATAAAACGTATTATCCTTTAATTTTTCGAAGAGTATTGGAAACGTAAATACCAGCACAAAATAAGCCGCCCATAAACTTATAACAGCGATGGAGGTAGCGGCTCCCCTGACTTTTGTAGGAAATATTTCTGAAATCAACACCCATGTCACAGGCGCTAACGACACCGCATAAACGCCAATTGCAGCAAGCAGGAACCAGGCAACATCCGGTGAACCCGATGAGAGTAATTGAACTACTATTATGTACAATATAGCAAGGCCGCCTGCGCCGAATAACATGAGCGGCTTGCGGCCCAGCTTGTCGACAAGCAACATCGCCACGATTGTGAAGAATACATTCACGCCGCCAATGAAAACGGTTTGCAGTAATTGATCGTCTTGTGAAGCCCCAATACTTTCAAATATTTTTGGCGCATAATTAAATACCGTGTTTATGCCGCAGAATTGTTGAAACACTGCGAGGCCAATCCCTACCAGTACTGCCGGCAAAACAGATTTTTTTAAAGCAGCTGCGTAGCTTGATTTCTTTGCTCCAATTAATGATCGCTGTATATCAGCCAGTGTTTCATGCACGAATGAGGCATCGCCAATTTTCTGCAATACTCCGCTTGCTTTGTCGTGTCTACCCATTCTGCTAAGCCAGCGCGGACTCTCCGGTAAAAAAAATGCGCCGAGTAAAAACAAGCCCGCCGGGATAACGCCTAATCCAAACATCCACCTCCATGACTCCTCGCCATTATTCCTTAAAGTGTAATTAACCAAATTGGTAACAAGTATACCTAAGACAATGGTGAGCTGGTTAACAGCAACCATGCGTCCCCGTAAGTGAGCAGGTGATACCTCGGCAATATACATAGGAGATAGCATAGAGGCCATACCTACGCCAATGCCGGCGATGAAACGAGCGGTAATAAAAAAATTTCTATCGGGAGAAAATGCCATTGCCAATGATGAAACTGCAAATAGTATTGCCGCTAACATAAGGCCTGGCCTGCGGCCATACTTGTCTGAAATTTTTCCCGCGACGAGGCAACCAGCAATAGCTCCTAACGCAAGCACACCTGTTGCAAAACCTTCCCAATAAGCATCGAGCTGAAATTGCTTTTGCAAAAACGGTAAAGCTCCCGAGATAACAGCAAAATCAAACCCGAATAGATACCCGCCTAACGCTGAGATAAAGGATATACCAAGGATGTAAGTGTTATTGTATGATGATTTTTGCATGTTATTATTTGTTGCAAGATGTGTTGAAAAAGCTAATCGTTTTACCAGTTATAAATACCCGTTCAGATGGTTTGCTGGAACTGCCAGGTTATTCGGTTCCAAATTCATAAATCGTTTTAGAAAAATATTGCTGCCCGGGATATAAAATAGTATTTGGAAATGACGGCAGATTAGGGCTATTTGGAAAAGCTTGTGTTTCGAGCGCAACCGCTCCATGCTTTTGGTAATACAACCCCTGCTCCCCATAAATTGTATTGTCCCAAAAATTAGCTGTGTATAATTGGAGGCCGGGTTGATCAGTGAATACCCGGAGTGTTCTGCTGGTAGAAGGTTCCGTTAATTGTGCGGCCAAAACTACTTCTCCTGGAACGGCTTTTTTCAAAACATAATTTTGGTCAAATCCTTTATCAGAGGGGAACTCATTGATATGTTTTCCAATTGTTTTTGGCGACAAAAAGTCGAGTGGTGTGCCAGCTATGGGATTGATATTCCCGTTGGGCACATTTGCTTCATTTTTCTCTGTAAAACCCGCTGAATTAATTTGGAGAATATGATCCGTAATTGTTGGATTATCGAAACCTGTAAGGTTAAAATAAGAATGATTTGACAGGTTAACCGGCGTTGCTTTATCGGAATGTGCATTGTATTCCAGGCACAGTTGGTTCTTGCTATTGAGTGTATATTTTACTTGGACATACAGATTGCCCGGATAACCTTCTTCTCCGTCGTGGCTTACATATCCAAAAGTGACACTCACCTCCTTATGACCGTCGCTGACATTTTTAATATTCCATACTTTTTTATTGAAGCCATCCACGCCACCATGCAGGTGATTTACACCGTCGTTAGGAGAAAGTTGAATCGCTTTTCCATCCAGTAAAAAACTGCTGCCTGCAATGCGGTTAGCATACCTGCCCAATACACAACCAAAATAATCGCGGTTATATTCGTAGTCGGCAATACTTGCAAAGCCTGCAACAACATTTTTCATTTCACCATTAGCATCCGGCGCATACACAGACATGATGCTACAGCCAAGATTTGTGCAGCGGATCTCCAACTGTTCATTTTTCATTGTGATAGAAAATACTTCTTTAACCCGCCAAATATAAGCCGGGGAAAGTTTTATTGATAAAGGCTTGCTGCCAATCTTTAGCATTATAATCATTTATATAGTTAAACTAACACAGGCTAAATGTTGATTCTTCCTGCTATGAGAAGATTTGCTATAACCTCAGGAAGATATTAATGAACTGCTGTTTACCTTTTCCAAAAAAGGAAACATCTGTAGGCAAACAAAAGCGCCATCATGATTTACATCAAGCTTCAATACTTCTTCCAGGTATTGCTTTGCCAGTGCCGGATCGCCCAAGCCAAGCCAACCCAGGCCGGTTATGTATTTACAATGAATGGCATTCCGGATGTTTATATCTGTATCAAATACCAACATGTCTGGCAGTGACACGGCAAAATAATCTATGCTTACTTTGTCATTCAAATGATCCTCACCGAAGCTAACCAAGTTCTCGAAAATACTTGTTGCTGTGCTTGTTTCCCCAAGCTTTAACCACGCTAATCCCTGGTAGAAAATTTTGTCAGGCTGTTGGTCATTGTAATATACTGCCTCCGAAGGCACATTGTCGCCGACCGTTGCTGCTCTGAAGAATGTAATTGCTTTGTCCGTTAATCCCATGCACTCATATACACAACCCAATAAATACAACCGGTCATTTTCCCGTGCACCATACAATTTTCCTTCACCAAGATTTTCCGGGTAATGTTCCAGTGCTGTTAAAAGTTCTAAGGCATGCCGGTATTGATTATTGAGGATAGCTTGCTTTGCCAATTCGCAATGACAGAGTAAAAATTGCCCAACCACTTTTCCCTCACCGCCTTCCCATGGATGAAATTTCATGGCTGCAAGCAGCGTCTTTGCTTTTTCAAAATTTTCCAGATGATTGTAAATGCTAATTCTTTCAAGATAAAGATCATCCCTTTTTTCAACGAGCCCCGGATATGTATCTAATAAAGTTAAGCGCTCATTAAAGCTTTTACCGGTAATCTTATTTAACTGGTCCAGCTCCATTAAAATGCGGGCATCGCTGGTATCGAGAGAAAATGCTTTTTCCAAATACCTTAAAGCCTTATTTTTCTGATGCAGTTTATTATAATATGCCAATGATAAATTACGATAAGCCGTAGGAAAAGATTCATCAATTGACACTGACTTTTCCCAGCAATCTATTGCTTCAGCATATTGCCTTTTGTCATACCAAAAATTACCAAGATAATAGTTGGCTCCCGCATCTTCGGGATTGTGTGATAAGGCACTTCGTAATATTAGCAGTTCTTCAATTTTATTAGGAAAACAAAGCGATTCTTTCTTTGCCGCTGCCTCATGATAGAAAAGCATGCCTTGCGCCGGCTTTCCCGCCTTTATAGAAAACCATCCGAGGTAATAAGGTACTAACGGAGAGCAGGTAATATGTTCGCTCATAAAGATTGTCAAAATATTAATAGCTTCTTCGTACATGCCTGACCGTGCATAGTCGAGGGAGAGCTCGAGATAATTATTTTCTGCATCCCTCATTAAGGTCAGTAGTTTGGCCAACGCTTCGCTTGTATTTCTATTCTCTTTTTTTTCTATGTGCACGAGGTATAATTCATACAGGCAGCCAAAATTAAATGGATCTATTGCTATAGATTCATTGATCAGTGACATGCTTTCAGTTGTTCGGCCTGCTTGTCTTAGCAGAGCAGCTTTTAGATGTCTCGCGGAAGAACTGTGATAATTCCTGGTCAAAGATTTTTCGACTAGTTCATAGGCTTCATTCCATTTTTTTCGGGTAGCCGATATAGTCGCGAGGGCAAGAAAACTCCGGTGTTGGCAAGCGTCATTCCAGGTAGCTTTGTAAAAGGCACTATATGCATCATCTAAATTTCCTTGCAACTGTAATGATATGCCAAGGTTATACCAAGGTTCACCATCGTATGGATTCGCGTTTCTCTTCGTGATGGTTTTTATTGCACATCTAAAGTAAGGCTCTGCTTTTTCAAACTGGCCCCGTCTCATCAATAGCAAGCCCAGCGCATTGTTACAACGAATATCGCCCGGACTTCTTTTTAATCCTTCTTCATAATAATCAATGGGATTATAAGTTGCGTGACGGTATTGTTCAAGATGAATGCCATTTAAAAAAAGGTCTTCTATAAGTTCTATGTCCTTCGGAAGCTTTGGCGCAGTCGCAGCGACAGGTATTTCTTTATGGGTTAATGCCTCCGGCTGATATGATACCATTTCTGCACCGGCATTATCCAGCACTATAAATTTCCAATCATGCTGCTGACCTATTGATCCGGCATCACAAATTTCATCGAATATTTTATTGGGTGATAGGTCGGCTACATACTCTTTTGCCAGCTCTCCATTTTTTAAAATTTGTACTAAAGCGCTTTTATACTCTGCAGTTGCATACACTTTTATTGCAATGCGCCCATTGTCAAACTCTACATTTAGCATCGCTTCTTTCGTAGCATTTTTTACAATGCCCGCATCTGCGTAAGGCATAAAATATTGTTCGAATGTTTTGCCCTCATTGGGTTGTAGCCAGGAAAAATCAGGTTGATTGTCGGTAAAAATCCCAGTCATTAGTTCTATATATGGACCGTTGTCATCCGTAAGGTTTCGATACCAGGCATCGCCAAAATCTCCATTACCCCATGTCCATTGTTTTTTGCCCGGCGAAAAATGATGATTGGCTACATGAAGCATTCCCGCGTTGGAGTCATGTTCATAACAACCCATAAAATCATATTTCGAATGGATGGCCATATAAGAAGTAGGAACAGGGATATTATCATACCGGGAGATATCGGTACCGGGCGAATAATCTACTTTATAGTAAGTACCGGTTGCAATCGGGAAATCTGAAACGGCTCTTTTGCCGTGGTCAAAAACTGCATAAACATCGGGTGGAAAAACTGATTGATAATGTTCATTCACTTTTACCGCAGGGTTGGCCCACCATAAAAATGTTTGCGGGAAAGATGTGGGGTTAAATACTTTACCTTTTATTTCGAGATAAGCCTTGCCAGGGTGTAATGTGAAACCTGCCATCCCTTTTGTACGAAACATAATTTCAGTTTCATTCACCCAAACGGTTTTGCTGCCGTTTTCATTTTCTTCTATGGTATAATCTACAGCGCTGAAGGTACTTGGACGATGATGTTGCGGCCAGTTAAATTCTATACCACCTGATATCCACGGCCCGGCAAGCCCAACTAAGGCGGGTTTGATCACTTCATTGTAATAAACAAAATCTCTTTTACGAATCTTATCATAGGCTCTTTGTATGCGCCCGCCAAGCTCAGGCAATACCATGATTTTTAAATACTCATTCTCTATAAAAACTGCGGTGTACTCAACATCAGTTTTTTCATTTGCAATTTGTTCAATAACGGGATAAGGATAAACCACGCCGCTGCTACCCTGGTAAACTCTTTTCTCCAGGAACATCGGATTTTTTTCCGGGCTTCCCGTTTTGTATGTTGGAATAATTACTTTCTCACTCCATGCTGATACTTCCATTTTAAGGTCATTTTTTAGAGGTAGTGTTACGAGCCGCCGGAAACCGGTACTTTATTTTAATAATGATAAGGCGTTGGTTTTATCGAAGGAATTACATTCTTTCATAGACTAATATTCTAACCGGTGCTTCATAATACAAACCTATTTCCCCCATTAAGGGAAGATTATCCGGCGTTAAAAATAATTTTGTATTTGAGAAAACCAAAGTTCACCCTTGTTCTGGTAAGAAAGAATAGCAATTTTGCCTGAAAAGATGGACTATGTTATGATCTAAGCCTGCTTAATTCTAATAAGACAATAAAAGCTTTTATGACAACTTTTAATTATAACACCGGGTTTAGCAGATACTTCCAATGGATTCCATTCTTTTTAAAATTGCGTTGCTCAACTTAGGAACCGGTAGAAATATATTCTATTGTTTGCGGTTACGATATCTTAAAGGCGACTGTCCCATCAGGTTACTAAAAAGACGGGAAAAGTAATAAGGGTCATCTATCCCTAATTTATAAGAAATCTCCTTTATTCTTAGTGTAGTAAACTGCAGATATTGGCAGGCAGCCTGCACTTTAATGTGGCTAAAATATTCCAGTGGCGGGTAGCCTGTTTTTTTTTTAAATAAAGACGAGTAGTGTGAAGGAGAAACATTCGCTTCAGAGGCAAGTTGCCGTAAAGTCAATGATTCACTAAGATGCTGTTGCATAAAATCTATAGAAATATCAATTACATCTTTTTGGTCTTTATTAAAAAGTTTCCTGAAAACATCAGGGTAACAAAATGACGAGAGAAAGTGCCAGAGACACATGTTTATATAGCCCAAATTTTCCGCACTGTATCCATTTTTGAGTGTTCGATATATATCATCAAACAAGCGAATCCGCTCTTCGGCGAAATTAACAATACCGTAAAACTGTGTTTTTTCCCGGGTTAATAAGTTGACAAAATTATCTGAAGAGGTTCCTTTAAAATGAAGCCAGTAAATAGACCAGGGATCATCCTCCTGAGAGCCGTAATTGTGTGCTGTATTTGCGGGAATAATAAAAAACTGGCCACGCGAAATCTTATGTTCTTCATTATCCACACTGAACCAGCCTTTCCCATCAATACAATAAATAAATATGTGCTGCGACACACCAACCAGCCTTTCGCGATAATGAAATTTTGCCTTGGGATAAAAGCCAATATCAGTGATCAGCAACTGCTGAACCAACCTTGTATCCTCACAACTCTTTATTATTTTATATGGTAATACTATGGCTTTCTGGCCATTGAAACCGTCCATTTTTCTTTGAGTGACGAGCTTTTTAGCTAACATATCCATAAAAATAAAAAATCTGTTGTTATTTTTTACAGATAGTAAAGGGAGCTCAGTTTTTATTGTTGTTTCAGCTCTAAATGATTTACCAACCAGTCATTAACTTTTACTGATTGTTCCGGCGAAAGGCCATGCCCTGCCTCTTTAGTAATTATTTTTTCTTTTGGAGCTTTGATATTATTGTATGCAGCGAAACTTGTGGTGGGCGGGCACACTTCATCATTGTATCCCCAGCAATATATACCCGGGATCTTAATAAGTTTCGCAAAATTGGCGACATCATAATAGCCCGCCGTTTCTATATTTTGTTTCGAGCCCATCCTGGCAAAATTGCCCGGGCTAAACATGTGTGGCCAGCCACCTGCGCGGCCATGCAAATAACCCGTGAGATCGCTCATTGCAAAATAGAAGGATGCTATATATTTTATGCGATGATCGAGCGCCGCCGTTACAATTGATAGGCATCCGCCCTGGCTACCACCATATACTGCGATACGACTGGTATCCACCACCGGTAAGGAAGCAAGCAGGTCAACGGCCCGCAGACATCCGAGGTAAACCCGGTGGTAATAATAATCCCGCCGATTGCCCATATTGGTAAAATAGTAATCGCGGAGGGCGCCGAATGCCAGGTCATAATAAAATTGGTATGGTCTCGTAACTGTAACGCCATGAATGCCTATTTCAAAAGTAATAATGCCCTTTTGTGCCAGGGCTGTATCACCGCGATAAGGCCTCACGCCGGCACCCGGCACTTTTAATGCGGCCGGATATTTACCCGGCTTTTTGGGAACGCATAAAATGCCATATATCCTGGAACCGGGCCGTTCATTTTGAATCGAAACTTCATACACATTGATAAGAGAATCGCCTCTTTCCGGCAACAGTACCATCCTGGCATCAAGGGGAATTTTTGTTTGGGCCGTGCGTTCATTTGACCAGAAGGTTGAAAAATCTTCCGGCATTTGAGCATAGGCTTTTATACTGTCCGGAGAAAATGCAGCGGTTGCCAGCGCTTTATATTTCTTGTCGCCGATTGTCGCAGTAACTATGCATCGTAAAAAACCAGGTTGGGTTAAAGTTCCTTTATCCTCAACCCGTTTATTTTTTGTACACATAGTATCTTTCGAAATGAACGGTGTCATTCTTTCCTGGGCGATTTCATAATGGAAGAGAATATTAGAAACCGGCTTGCCATCCCGGAGAACGGCTATTGAAAAAACAGCCTTTTCATCCATTTTATATTTCCAGTCAGCATGGTTGAGTGTCACGCTTATTGAAATATCGCCCGGTTTTGTTTGTGCTGATAATCCATTACCATTGCCCAGAAAAATCAGGGCAAAAAATCCATACAAGAGTGGGCTATAATTTTTTCGCATCATGCTTCTATTTTAAACTTCTCGATTTTCACAAATAAGTTCTCTACTATAGCGGCTGTATATACACCACGATTCCATTTCTTTCATTTACTGCAAACTCCAGCTTAGAACGATAATCAATAATACGCGTGGTTATTTTTACATGAGTAGGGGTATTCATTTCAGCATCATCTGTATAAATAGTGGCTGTGTATTTTTTATCCTTATCTAAAAAATCAAAATTCCAATTTACTTTTCTTGCGGTAGTTCCATTTAATGAACCAATAAACCATTTATTGCCTTTTTTTCTTGCAATGGTGGCAAAGTCTTCCATGTCCCCTTCTATTACTTTGGTATCGTCCCAGGTTGTTGGCAGTTGATTATACCAGGCGAGTTCGGGAACCTCGTTTATCTCTCCTTCCTTCCCTGAATGTGGAGACTCGGGTGCCGGATTATCATACCAGTATAAAAATTGCAACGGGCT
>JBDTSD010000151.1:0-10587 GCA_039931355.1 Ginsengibacter sp. | reverse complement strand
TTCGTGATGATCCATTTAAAGTGGGCAATGAAAAAAACAAAGCAACGGATTGGGCCGAATTTATTATTCCTGAAACAGCGAAAGCGCTTGCTGCTTATGATGATCCATTCTTCGGAAAATATCCAGCCATCACCGAAAATAAATTTGGTAAAGGAAGTTTTATTTATGAAGGATGTCTTATTTCAGATGAAATTCAATCAAAGATAATTGCTGATAAAGCAAAAGAGATTGGATTGGTTGATGATAAACAAATTGTTTACCCGGTTGTAGCCAGGTCAGGAATAAATGACCAGGGCAAAACCATTCGTTATTATCTTAATTATTCAGACAAGGAACAATCCGTGATTTACAATTTTGACAAGGGAACAGATTTACTTACCAACAAAGCTTTGAAAAAGGGAGATAGCCTTTCTTTAAAACCATGGGATGTTTTAATTGTGGAAGAGTAATGTACCGGTAGGTGTATGGCAATACGGATTAAAAAGCCGTTTCCTGCACTTGAACGTTGCATCTCTTATCCAGGTTTGTTGTTTCTCAAAATATCCAAAGTCGAGACTTCAGTCAGAAGGAACCGTCACACGGGAGTACCCTCCGATAAAATGGTATTACATTAAATGGTATGTTCAATTTAGCTTTGGCTTCAAAAAAAAATCTCGAAAAAATGCGATCCTTCAGCATTTAAAACAGGATGCTTAAAAACCCCTATAGCCAACTCAATAATTTATTTGGTAAATAAAAAACGTAGGCTTTTTCTTTTTATATTATTTCATAGAGTGTAATATCATTTGCTTAACAGCTACAAAAACCGCCAGCGAGGGAGCGTATCCGCATCGATGATGACTGGCGCTTTGCATTCGGCCATCCTTATGACACTAAAAAAGATTTCGATAATGGCACTTCCTACTTTTCCTATTTTGCAAAAGCGAGTTATTGCGATGGGGCAGCTTCGTCAGGTTTTGATGATCGCTCCTGGCGCAAAGTAGACCTACCCCACGACTGGGCTGTAGAACAACCCTTTGACAGAAAAGGCAACCTTGAGCCATGGGTCAAAAGCCAGTGGCTTGCGGTTGACAAAAATTTGCAATAGTACTAACTGTATTTCAAGAAAATTATTAGAGGATAAAGTCATGAAAAGCCGAATAAGATTTGCAATTAATAACACACAAATTTTTCACTTCTATGCTTGTTTATTGCGTTACTCAGCTTATAATTTTTATGCTTAACAAGGATAAATTATAAAATTTTTAAAACAATCGAAAGCATTAAAACAATTGACTTCCTAATGGCTAATAATGATCCACAATAACCATAGGCAATAAGCTCATTGGTGAGAAAAATAACTTTAAGGCAGAATGGTTTGCATAGAACTGGAAAAAAACCATTTATGCAGCTACCATTGTAATAATGAATTTTTGTGGGAGAATAGTTACAGTAGTCCTGTATTATTTTTCCAACCGCCTTCGGCAAATAATCGAGGACAACTGGAACCTGCAAAAATTAATTGGGTGTTGAGATTGTCTCGTTCCTCACAAAACACAACACCCGACATAGAAATAGTAAGGCAATTTATGACAGTTAGCAATGATCATAAAGTTGCACTATTTAGAAAAATCAGTTAGACATTATCGGCGTAAAATCATTCAGATTTATGCAAGAAAATCATTTGCAGTTGACAAAAAAATTGCAATAGTGATTGACTTTGTGAAGCAATTCAAAGTGGTATTATTGACAAAATAAAGTCCTGGGTATTTTTGACGCATCCAGTGGAAGAATTACCGGCACTATGGTTGATCCGAAAATAATATTTGTTGCAGCACTAAAATCAAATGCTTGTAATATAATTATCAGTCATAACCATCCCTCCGGAAACTTGCAAGCCAGTGGTGCTGATAAAGAATTAACCCAAAAAATTAAGTTAGCAGGTCAATACCTTGGCATTAAATTATTCGATCACATAATTGTAAGTAGTGAAGGATATTTTTCGTTTGCAGATGAAGGGCTGATACAGTCCCTTTCTTTCTGTTTACAACACTTTAATTTTATTAAGTGAGGATCGTTTTATTGCTTCAGGACTCACGAAATTCTCCAGGAAATTGTCGAAAAATTCGATTAGATTTTACACGGTGAAGCCTTCAATTTAAAACGAAATATAGGTAAAGATTTTAGTGATTTTTTCTTTTCACAACCCATTAAAAGCTCTTGAATTATTCACCATTTTTACTTAGGAATTTGATTGTCTAAAGCAATTTTTAATTGTCTTAAATAGGTAGAATTTTCACTTGCATTAACATCCGGCAAGTCAAACCAATTTCCCTTCATTTGTCTTATATAGTTTAAAAACATTTCCCTCTTGATTTGTAATGAAATATTCGTCGCGAACTGCTATGACTACCCCTAAAGCATTTGTAATTTCGAAAGGTCTTATAGCATAATAAAACTCACTCCCATCTTCAAGCATTACCCGGTAATTTTTGATCCCGGCGGCTTCAGTTTTCATTTCAAAATAATAGAAATTTTTACTGAAATTTTCCAATAGACTTACCTGTCTAAAATGTAGTCATGTCTTTCTCAATACAGTCATGTGTTTTACCTTTATGTCTCTGAAGATAATTGTGAAAATGAATAGTGATGAAAGACAAAACAATTAAAGCCTGCAACCTTGTTTTATTAATTTTTGGCGCTCCTCTGCCCAGGTTAAAAAAATCGCCGGCATTACCTTCTCAACATTCTCCAATAATTACACTTTATAAAGGCATAATGTGCCCGGTCTTGCACATGGCAAGATGTACAAACGTGGCCACGTTTGAAATCTTGCCCCTTACCTCCGAAGTCGGGCGGGGTAATTGTAAAAGAAACGAAAAGCTTTAGAAATATCAAAGTTTATAGAATGAAGAAAGAGGAAAGTGAAGTACGTAACATTTTTGTGAAGATTCGCATGAACGAGCAAGAGCTAACACAGGTGAAAAAAAATCAATTGAAAACAACTGAAAGAAGCCTCAGTAATTATATAAGAAAAGTATCTATGCAAAAGCCTGTAATTGTAAAATACAGAAACCAGTCAGCAGATGATTTTTTGAAAGACATGTTGCTGTTGAAAAAAGAATTGAGTGCGGTCGGCAATAATTTTAACCAGGCGGTGCACAAGCTTCATTTGTTGGATAAGATTCCGGAGTTCCGCTCCTGGATATTTCAGTATGATGCTTTGCAAAAATCTCTGGTAGTAAAGTGGAAGAAATAAAATTAAGAATGAATCAACTCTATGATCAATGGTTGCAAAAATAAGACACCAAAAAGTATTGAGGCTGCATTGAACTACAATGAAAAAAAAGTGCAGCGGGGAGATGCCGTTTGTTTGCATGCCGCCAATTATTTGAATGATGTAAAGAAGATGAATTTCTACCAAAAGTTAAATGGATTCGAAAGACTAAATAGTTTGAATGAAAGAGCTACGACTAAAACACTTCATGTGTCACTGAACTTTAGCCCAACAGAAAAGCTGGGCGATAACAAGCTAATTGAAATTGATTCGATGTATATGGATAAAATTGGTTTCGGTGATCAGCCATTTCTTATCTACAAACATAATGATGCTGGACACCCGCATATTCATATATGTAAGCACCACCATTAAAGAAGATGGCACACGCATCAACACACACAATATTGGCAGGAATCAATCAGAAAAAGCAAGAAGGGAGATTGAACAATTGTATGACCTCGTGAAAGCGGAAGAACAACAGAAGTTTTTACTGCAAAAAATAAATCCTGTTGATATTGTTCTGCATTACTCTTAAAGATGTTTTAAGTTGAGCTGCAACGTAGCGATATCAAACAACTAAACACTCAACTTGATGAAGTAAACAGAAGATTGTCAAAGGCAAGGGAGCTACTTCTTGCCGAAGATATTGATGTCCAGGACTACCGCATTATCAAAGCAGAAAGTGAATCGAAGATTAACCGGCTGGAAGTTCAGCTAACCGCATCCGTTATAGACACAACAAACATTGAACCGTTGTGGAACAGGGCTATCAGTAACATATCCCAATTGGATGTTTTATATACAGAAGGTACGGTAACCCAAAAACGCAAAATAATTAGTTCGATGTTCCCTGAAAAATCGACTTTTGACGGTTTTCAATATTGAACTACCCGGGTCAATGGAGCTATTCGTCTTATATGTCTGGTAAACAGTAAGGTAGGAGGCAAAAAAAATGGGACAAGTCTTACATTTTCAGACTTGTCCCAAGAGGTGATCCGGCTGGGACTCGAACCCAGGACCCATACATTAAAAGTGTATTGCTCTACCAACTGAGCTACCGAATCAATTCTTTTTCAGTTCTCCTTTTTTTAAAGGAGTGCAAAAATATGGTAAAAAGTTTTGGCGACAAATTTTTCCAGAAAGTAATTCATGCATTTAAGAGTTAAAGTAACTTTCTTTCTTTCAAAGGCCTTACTCTGTTATTTTTGTTGAAATTTATATAGAATGTTTAAAGATAAAGTGATTGCAATTACCGGTGGGAGTGGTGGGATCGGGAAAGCATTGGTTGAAGAATTTTTAAAAAAGGGCGCAAAGGTTTCCACGTGTGGAAGAAATAATACACAGCTTGAAAATTTAAAGAAAGATTACATAGGCGGATCATTATTTACAGCAGTAGCTGATGTAAGTAAAGAAGATGATTGCAGAAATTTTATTGGGCAAACTATAAAGAAATTTAATGGCATTGATATATTGGTAAACAATGCCGGAATTTCTATGCGGGCACTGTTTAAAGATACAGACCTGGCTACTTTAAGAAATGTCATGGAGACCAACTTTTGGGGTTCAGTGTATTGCACTAAGTATGCACTCGATTCCATCATGGAGAGAAAGGGATCAATAGTTGGTGTTTCTTCTATCGCCGGTTATCGTGGCTTACCGGGCCGCAGCGGCTATAGCGCCAGTAAATTTGCGTTAAATGGATGGATGGAAGCACTTAGGACCGAACTGTTAAATACGGGTGTGAATGTAATGTGGGTATGTCCGGGTTTTACAACCTCAAACATAAGAAATGTGGCCTTAAATAAAAATGCAGAACCCCAGGGCGAATCACCGATGGACGAAAGTAAGATGATGAGTTCTGAAGAGTGCGCCACTCATATTATTCATGCAATTGAGAAGAGAAAAAGAACTTTGGTACTCACTTTCACCGGAAAACAAACGGTGTATATGAATAGGTTTTTACCATCCTGGTCTGATAAACTTGTACATAATTTCTTTTTTAAAAATGGAAACCTTGTGAAGTAACATCCCCCCGTTAATTCCTTTTTTATTACCTTTTGTTTTTCCCGATTTTGAAACTTTTTTGAATGCCTTTAATTACACTTACATCTGATATAGGAAGACAGGATTTTTTAACCGGTGCACTTAAGGGACAGTTGCTCCAGATCAATAGTGAATTTAATATTGTAGATATATCACACGAACTGTCGCCTTTCAATTATCCACAGGCCGCGTACGTATGTCGTAATGCTATCAAAAATTTTCCGCATTTTACTTTTCATATTGTACTCGTTGACCTCTTTGATCAACGCCCTCAGCATTTGCTTTTTATTCAGCACGGGAATCAATACATAGGCTGCGCTGATAATGGACTTATCACAATGATACTTGAGGAAACACCTGAAAAGATTGTTGCCTTGCCGCTTCAGCCATCTGAGCAAAAAAATACATTGTATTGCGCATCGGTATTTGCAAAAGCATACCAGGGAATACTTGATGGAAAAACAATGGAAGAAGTCGGCGACAGCAGCGTTTCCATTGAAGTAAAAAATCCATTAAGACCATTACTGGGGCCAAAGTATATAGAAGGGCAGATCATCTTCATAGACAATTTTGAAAATGTAATCATAAATATTACCAAGGAAGAGTTTGAAGAACAAAGGCGTGGAAGAAGTTTTAAGATAGTCTTTAAAAGAGATGAAGTAATAGATAAGATAAGTGAAACCTATGCGGACGTGCATGAAAGTGAAAAGTTAGCACTTTTTAATTCGGCAAGCTACCTTGAGATAGCTATCAACAAGGGAAATGCTGCCGGGCTATTTGGCCTTGAAGGATATAGTGAGAAATTGAATACACAAACGCAGTACATGCAAAATCGTCTCTTGTATCAGACAGTAAAAATTTATTTTGATTAGCAGGCTGCTGCAAAATGCTTTGTAAAACATTTGGTGTTTTATTAATTCAATATGCTGATACATTTTTTTTAATTCGGGTTGTTTTTTTTGATTGTATAGATAGCTAATTCCAACAATTGCTTACATTTAAAAATTATTACCAGCTTAGCAAATACTAATGCTCTTATAGATTTCAGGCGCTCTTACGATTGCGAATATTTTAAAATAAACACATAATCCATGGGAGATTCAACTAATGTAAATACGCAGATTCCAAAACAAAATACCTACGATGCTATCGTGATAGGATCAGGCATTTCCGGTGGATGGGCTGCTAAAGAACTTACTGAAAAAGGATTGAAAGTTTTAATGCTTGAACGTGGTAGAGAATTTGAGCACATCAAAGATTATAAATCTGCGTCTAAGCGTCCCTGGGAGATGGAGCATGCAGCCAGCGCTACGGAAGAAGAAAGAAAAACTCATCCCGTAATTGCCCGTGGCTGGGCGTTGTATGGGCCGGTCATGGATTATTGGGCCAATGAAGTTGATTGTCCCTATACTGAAGTAAAACCTTTTACCTGGTGGCGCAGTTACCAAATGGGTGGCCGCTCTATTTTATGGGGAAGGCAAAGTTATCGCTGGAGCGATCTTGACTTTAACGCTAATGCAAAAGATGGTGTAGCCATTGATTGGCCCATTCGTTATAAAGACATTGCACCATGGTACGATTATGCTGAAAAATTTGCCGGCATCAGTGGCTCAACAGAAGGCTTGCCACAGTTACCCGATGGTCATTTTCTTCCACCGATGGATTTGAATTGTGTAGAAAAAGATGTGGCTGCAAGGCTTAAAGAAAAGATGAAGCGTAACATGATCATCGGGCGTGTAGCCAATCTTACCGCGGCCATACCGGGCAGAACGAAATGCCAGTTTCGCAACAGGTGCTGGGAAGGTTGTCCCTTTGGCGGCTACTTCAGTACACAATCATCTACGTTACCTGCAGCAACGGCAACAGGGAATCTTACGGTGCGCCCATTTTCGATTGTTACGAGAATCTTATACGATAAGGATACACAAAAAGCAAAAGGTGTAGAAGTGCTTGATGCGGAAACCAACAAGACGTATGAATATTATTCAAAGATTGTTTTTGTAAATGCATCTACTTTAAATTCTGCCTGGGTATTGATGAACTCCGCCACTGACGTATGGCCTGATGGTTTAGGAAGTAGCTCGGGCGAGCTCGGCCACAATATTATGGATCATCACTATAATCTCGGCGCTTCGGCTAAGGTTGAGGGTTATGAAGACAAATATTATTATGGCAGAAGAGCCAATGGCTTTTACATTGTGCGCTTCGCAAATTTATTTGGTGACAAGAGAAATTATTTACGCGGCTTCGGTTACCAGGGATCTGCCAGCCGCGACGGGTGGGGGAGAGATGTTGCAGAATTAAATATTGGCGGGGAGTTTAAAGATGCGCTTGCTGAGCCGGGGCAATGGTCAATTGGCATGACGGGCTTTGGAGAAATTTTACCGTACCATGAAAATAAAATCACGCTTGATAAAATTAAAAAAGACAAATGGGGATTGCCTGTACTCTCGATGGATGCAGAGCTAAAAGACAATGAATACGCCATGCGAAAGGATATAATTGCAGAGGCGAGGGCGATGCTCGAAACTTCCGGTTTCAAAAATATATCTACATGGGATAGTGGCCATGCAATGGGTCACGGCATTCATGAAATGGGAACGGCGCGTATGGGAAATGATCCTAAAACATCAGTGCTGAATAAACATAACCAGGTATGGGATGCAAAAAATGTTTTTGTAACAGATGGCTCCTGCATGGTTTCATCGGCTTGCCAAAATCCTTCGCTTACTTATATGGCACTTACGGCAAGGGCGGCAGATTTCGCTTTTAATGAATTAAAAAAAGGGAATATTTAAGACTTTTTTTAGTCTGTTAGTAAAGGCATTTAAGTCCGGGCAAAGGTTTTCATTCACTTTGCGTTATAAGCAAGAGTGTATTTTTCGTTAACTTTATCAGTCTTAATAAGTATGCAATCAAAGCCTGATATACGTCCCGGATTGTTATGGGAATACGATTTGAATACGTTCAATTGGGTTAGCTCATACAAAATTGTAATTGAGCGGGTCGTGCAATTGGGACGAATAAATGAATGGAAGGAAATACACAAATTCTATGGTACTGAAAAAATACTTGAAGCTGTTGATTGGTCTAAACAATTAGACAACCGTGATAAGGATTTTACCAGGCTCTTTTTAAAATCGGATATACTTCATGCTGTATAAAGAACCCCAAATTATTTCAGCAGCAACTTTTTTACTAATACAAAAATTGCAGGCACGTGTCCCGTTGAATAGCTTTCACCTTGTAGGTGGTACTGCGTTGGCTCTCCAGTTGGGACATCGCGATTCAATAGATATTGATTTATTTTCTCAATCTGATTTCGACTATCTTCAACTCACTGAATTTTTGAAGTCAGAATTTTCATTCGATGAAAACTTTGTAAGAAAAAATACCATTATAGGTTTTATAAATAATATCAAGGTTGATTTTATTACACATCCTTATCAATATATAAATCCTCCGGTTACAGAAGAGGGTATCACATTTCTTTCAAAAGAAGATATCGCCGCGATGAAATTAAATGCAATCATAAACAGCGGACAGCGCCTGAAAGATTTTATAGACATTTATTTTCTGCTGGAGCATTTTCCGATGGCAGCTATGCTAGATTTTTTTGAAAGAAAATATCCAAATACAAATCCGGTAGTTGCCCTCAAAGCGATAAATTATTTTGACGATATTGATGAAGCAATTGATCAACCAAAATTGCGGAAGCCATTACCATTAAAAAAAATAAAGCGCCGAATCAATGACGCTGTAGTGCATGCAAATAAAATTTTCAGGAATGATGAATAAATTTTTTTTATGAAAAAATGGATACTGTTTCTTTTCCTGCTAATCACCATATCTGTACAGGCGCAACAGCAGTACGTCAGGGTAAAGAACATACAATACTATGAAGATGCTATTAATAAAAAGGATGCCTATATAGCATCACAATGTTTGCTGGATTTTTACTATCCTAAGGGAGCAAAAAACTATGCAACCGTCGTGTGGTTTCATGGAGGTGGTATTACCGGCGGCGATAAAGAGTTACCAAGGGCGCTAATGGATAAGGGGTATGCAATAGTAGGTGTGCAATACCGGCTTTCACCAAAAGTAAATGCGCCTGCATACATTGAAGATGCAGCCGCATCTGTAGCCTGGGTATTCAATCATATCGGCAGCTATGGCGGCAGTGATAAACTTATTTTCGTATCAGGTCATTCCGCAGGTGGCTACCTCGGCATGATGATCACGCTCGATAAACATTATTTAGCCAAATACAATATTGATGCGAACCGCATTGCTGCCTTAATTCCATTCAGCGGTCAGGCCGTTACCCATTTCACCATAAGAAAAGAAAGAGGCATAAAAGAAACACAACCCATCATAGATGAATATGCGCCGCTTTATTTTGTGAGAGCAGATGCGCCACCGATGCTGCTTATTACCGGCGATCGTGAACTTGAATTGTATGGTCGCTACGAAGAGAATGCATATCTCTGTCGAATGATGAAACTGGTGGGACACAAACGCACTACATTGTATGAGCTCCAGGGCTTTGATCATGGAGGTATGCCGCAACCCGCATTTCCATTGCTCTTGAAAGAAATCGCGTCTGTTACCAAAGAAATAAAAGGTGATTAAGAAGAGTTCATTTGCATTAACGAAATCTTATTCTTAACTTTTTACCCGGCTAACGAATCACACCTTTGCGGAAGCAATTATTTTCACCTTCTGGTCAATGTATTAAAATGGTCATCAATTTAAGTAAAACCAAAACTTACAAATTATGGAAGCAACTCTTTTACAAGCATCCCTTAAGCAGGGCGACATCAGCAAATCTTTACTGCAAGGTTCACAAGGCAAAGACTTAATTACTGAATTGCAACGTTTGCTGTTTGAATTAGGTTTTAAGAATGAATTACAGTTTGATAATTACGAAGCCGATGGCGACTATGGCCCTGCAACAGTAAGTGCCGTTACTGCTTTCGCGGCGAAAAATAATTACACCAGCGATGGCACATCCGTTACCAACGACCTTGCAAAATTGATTTTACAACGCCACGATTTTTTGCCATCAATGTATATTTTATGGTCAATCAGTGATTCAGATCTCCGCACAAAAAAATATATTTCAAAAGGTACACGCATGAGCGTTTCTGCTGTGCAAATTTTGCTGAACGAAAAAGGATATGGCACACAACTGAATTTTCCTAAGTACGGTGCTGATGGCGCGTATGGGCAGAGCACCCGCAATGCGGTGATCGCGTATGCAAAGGACAACAGTATAGACTCTG
>JBDTSD010000150.1:0-10722 GCA_039931355.1 Ginsengibacter sp. | reverse complement strand
CTATCTATTATGCAAAAAATAAAAAACATCATTAATTGAAGTCGCCTGGCATTCAGGATTTGTTTTGACATAAAATAAGTTTTATTAGTTTAGAACCAACCCGCTTGCAATTTCATTTAATTTTTAAGGTCATGGATGGGCTGTAAATAATATTTTTTTATCGGGCTGGTAAGGCTGATTATTTTCTTTCTATAAAAGTTTTGCTTTCTTCTCCACTGCTTCAAACACACGCAAACAATACTGTTCCATTACATTATTCAGTTTGTTCTATCACCTGGAAGTTTTTTCGTCTGAGCGATGCAGTTAGATTAGGTGCGGTTTGCAATAAACATTAACCTGGTTTTCATTTGGTATTTGGTAACTGAATGATAAAGTCAGTTCCTTCGCCTTCCTTCGTTTCCACTTTTATTTCACCGCCATGTGCTTTAATAATATCATAGCTTAAACTCAAACCCAATCCTGTTCCCTGTCCTGTGAGTTTTGTAGTAAAGAATGGTTGAAAGATTTTGTCAACTATATTTTGAGAAATGCCGTTGCCATTATCGCTTACAGTTATCAAAACCCCCAAACCCTCCCGAAGTGAATTCGGGACAGGCTCTGATGGGGGCTTTATAGCTTTCGTTCTCACAGAAACTATAGGTTCATATTCTTGTTGCCCCTTTAGGGGATAGGGGTTCTTCATCTTTTCTGCGACAGCATAAAATGAATTGTTGTATAAATTCAATAATACTCTTCCGATATCCTGTGGAACGATATTGATTTTTCCGATTGTATCATCAAAATCTGTTTTAAAATCGGCATTAAAGTTTTTATCTTTTGCACGCAAACCATGATAGCTCAATCGTAAATATTCATCACACAACGCGTTGATGTCTGTTGGTTGTTTTTCACCTTTGTTTGCCCGTGAGTGCTGCAGCATGCCTTTTACAATGGCATCTGCACGTTTACCATGATGATTTATTTTTTCTTCATTGTCCTTTATATTATTTGCAATAGCCAGTACTTCTTCTGTATTTCCTTTATCAACTTCATCCACCAATTCACTTATCAGTTCTTTATTTACTTCACTAAAATTATTTACAAAGTTTAACGGGTTTTGTATTTCATGCGCAATGCCGGCAGTTAGTTCACCAAGGCTGGCCATTTTTTCTGCCTGGATTAATTGTGACTGGGCTTCTTTTAATTTCGCAAGCGCTTTTTCTGTTTCTTCTTTTTGGCTTTTTATTTCTGCATTCAGCTTTGCAAGCTCTTCATTCTTCAGCCGGAATTTTTCTGTTTCCTTTTCTGACGCCTGTGCACGATGAGAAATTTCAAAATTCAACACTTTTTGGTTAACGGCATCTTTATGTAATTGCTTTTCGATAGCGTCATACATTTCAAAATGCATTAATGACTGCTCATAATTTTGAGCTCGTTTATAAAATTCATATAAAGCCCAATGGCTTTTGCCGGAAAGATCGGCAGCATTAATTTCATTGGAAATTTTTAATGCTTTGTTTAGAAAATCCAATTCGCTGCCGCCTGTTGATTGCGTAGCAGATCTTTTTAGCCCTCCGAGGAATAAAAGAATTTCTGCTTCACCTTTTTTATCACCCAATTCCTGCCGTATTTGCAAGCTTCTCTCCGAAAAAATATCTGCTTTGTTCCATTCATTTCGTTGCCTATATATTTCTGCCAGGTGAAATAAGCAATTGGCCTTGCCCCTTTTATCATTATTACTATCGCTAATAGCAAGGCTTCTCTCACAATAATCTGTCGCCTTTTTCCAGTCTTTTAATTTTAAGTAAACCGATCCTATGTTGTCAAGGCTGCCTGCTTCGCCCCATTTATCACCGGATTGCAGCCTTATAACAAGCCCTTGTTGATAATAATTTAATGCCGCCTCATAATTTTGAATTTCAAAATAAACTGCACCAATTACATTTATGGCGTAAGCTTCCATTAGGGTGAACCCTGCTGAACGCGAAATGGAAAGGCATTGATGATAATAATCTAAAGCCTGTTCATAATTACCGAGGTACTTATAAGTCACTCCCGTTTGATAAAGGCTTGTACCTTCCCCTTCCAGGAAACCCTTTTGCCTGCTAAGTCTCAGAGATTTTTTTAAAAGCTCAAGGGAACTAGAAAAATTGCCCCAGTTTCGTTGAATGATGCCAAGAAATTCGCAAACCAATGCCACGCCTTTAAGGTCATCAAGAGATTCAAAAATGGAAAGCGCTTCATTCAAACATGTTACTGCTTCTTCGTTTTTTGAAAGACGCACGAGAGCAAATCCATGGCATTTAAGTGCTTCTGCTTTTCCTTTTGGATAGTCTACATTCTTAAGAAGTTCTAACGACTGCCCGCTTAACTTAAAAGAGCCTGTAGAGTCATTGACCCTCGTATCCCAGGCTGTTTGGTTAAGTTCATCAATTTTATCTTTGATGCCCTGGTCATTTTTTTTCATGAAAGATTATTCGGCAAAAAGATTTTATACCATGTAAAATTCCCATTGAATGCGGTCAGGGTCTTTAAAAGCAACATACAATTTTTGCAGGGTCTCATCCAGCTTTACGCCTGTGTTCTCAACGCCGGCTTCGCTTAATTCTTTGGCAACGCGTTGCAGTTCTTCTTCTGTTTCACAGGCCAGAGCAATATGGTCGAGGCCAATGATGAAAGGCGTAAAAATTTCACCAGGTCGTGCATTCGCTTTCTTAAATGCGAGTATAATATTGCCGGCCAGGAAGCCTATAATGTCTGGTGTGTCCAGGGCAAGTGTAAAACCCAATACGTCCCGGTAAAACTTTTTGGTAATCTCCATGTCAATACAGCGCAGCGCAATGTGGTGTATTCCTTTTGTAGTTGGATTGATAGCCATACTTATTGTTTTAATTAAATGTGAAGAGGAAAAGAAAAGATTAGAAAGTTAATACAGCTATAATTAAAAAAGAAATATCTGCCGGAATACTTTGTTGCATCTGTAATTCAGGCCAGCGGTAGAAAAATAAGAAACTTACTTCCTTCACCTTCTTTCGTTTCTACTTTGATTTCACCACCATGTGCTTTTATAATATCATAGCTTAAGCTCAATCCTAATCCGGTTCCTTGCCCTGTTGGCTTTGTTGTAAAGAAGGGTTGAAAGATTTTGTCAACTATATTTTGTGGAATGCCATTGCCATTATCTTTTACGATCATTTCAATCTTATCATTTACTTTTCTTGTTTCAATCGAAACAGTTGGCTTGTATGTTTCATCAGCAGCTTTCTGCTTTTCGTTCACAGCATAAAATGCATTGTTGTATAAATTCAATAACACTCTTCCTATATCCTGCGGTATGATGTTTACTTTACCAATCCTGTTATCAAAATCAGTTTCAATTGTTGCATTGAAAGATTTTTCCTTTGCTCTTATACCGTGGAAGGATAAACGTAAATATTCATCTGCTAATGTATTAATAGCTGTAGGCTCTTTTTGTCCGGAACTTTTTTGTGAATGTTGCAACATGCCTTTCACAATCGCATCTGCACGCTTACCGTGATGATTTATTTTTTGTTCGTTTTCTCTAATATCACTTGCTATTGATTTTACCTCAACAATATTTCCCTTATCAGCTGCCTGATTTAATTCTTCAATTAATTCTTTGTTTACCTCTGAGAAATTGTTTACAAAGTTTAACGGGTTCTGAATTTCATGTGCAATGCCTGCCGTGAGTTCACCCAGTGATGCCATCTTTTCTGATTGGATAAGTTGAGTTTGGGTAGATCTTAATTGATATAAAGTATTTTCAATTTTTTCATTTCGTCGTCGTAAAGTTTCATTAGTTTTTTTCCTGTGCTTGTTATTTCGATAAAGCAAAAAAACAATAACTATAAAAACAACAATACCTGACAGGAGCAAGTATATTTTTAATTTCTCGCGGGTTTGTATTTTTTCTTTCTCCAGTTTTTCCAACTTTGCCTGCTCTTCTACAACAACGTCCTGAAATGCAAGAAGATTTTTTCGCTCTTCTTCACTAAGACTATCACTTAATAATTTAGCCGATTTTAAGTACACAGTAGCACTATCGGGTCTGCCCATGTGATCATAATAGGAAGCAAGAAGATTATATGCATCTTTTTTTCCCACCGGGTCTTTGCGCTTTTCAAAAATTTTCAAACTTTCTTTGGCATAATACAAAGCGGAGTCATTTTTATTTAAATCCGTGTACACACGATTTAATGAAATATATGCCAGGGCCCTGTGCACATAATCATTTGTCTTTTTTAAATGCGCTATTGCCTGTAATATTGTATTAGCAGCTAAATCGAAATTTCCCATTCGCTCATAGGTATCACCCAGATATTTCATTGCACGGCCTAATCCGGCTTGATCTTTGAAATCTGAAAAAGTTGATATGGCATTTTTCATGAGCACGAGTGCAGAATCTAATTTTCCTTCATTCATATAAGCAATACCCATGTGAAAGTTTATGTACGCGATCTGACTTGTGTTCCCGGCTGCTGTTGCATATTTTTTGGCTTCCCGATAATTTTTTAATTGGTTTTTTATGTTATCAATCCAGTTTCCTGTATAAGCATTGAGCAATCCTATTAAATCGTAGGAAGTGCTGAGCTCGAGCAGGCGTGCACTCCTCGGATTTTGGTCCGGAGCCAAATGCCAAATATCTTTTTCAATTGTGGGGTCCTTTACGATATTTATGGCATTCAAATAGAATTCCAATGACTTTGAGAACTTTTCCTCTTGCATCAGGATAACCCCCATCTTGTTTAATATAGTGGCCTCTTCGAACTTTAGATTTAATTTTATAGCAATAGGCAAGGCTTTTTTAAGGTAAAAATTTGAACTATCGCGATCCTCACCAATGTAATACGATCCGAGGTTACTAAAGACTTCCATCCGGGCAGTATCGCTTGTTGCATCGGATAGAGATCTGTACAAACTATTCAAATATGAGTTTTCTTGTTGCGCAACGATTAATGATGGCAACAAGAGTAGTGAAATCAATTTTAAAAAAATTTTCATACTTTTTTAATCAGTTTTCAATTGAATAATAAATTCGCTTCCTTCACCTTCCTCACTTTCCACTTTTATTTCTCCACCATGTGCTTTTATAATATCATAACTTAAGCTCAATCCCAATCCCGTTCCTTGTCCTGTTGGTTTTGTTGTAAAGAAGGGTTGAAAGATTTTATTGACAACGTTTGCCGGAATGCCTACACCGTTATCTTCAACTCTGATCTCAATTGTATCATTCAGTTTTCTTGTAGAAACTTTTATTGTTGGCTGATAGCCGTTAGTCAATTGTTTTGCTTTTTCATTTATTGCATAAAAAGCATTGTTGAATAAATTCAAGAATACTCTTCCGATGTCTTGTGGTATTATATTTATTTTTCCAATGCCATTATCAAAATCTGTTTTAATTGTTGCATTAAAGGATTTGTCTTTTGCCCGCAAGCCATGATATGAGAGACGTAAATATTCATCAGCCAATATATTTATGTCCGTGGGTTCTTTTTGCCCCGTATTGGTTTTTGAATGCTGCATCATTCCTTTTACAATTGCATCTGCACGCCTGCCATGATGATTTATTTTTTCTTCATTCGCTTTAATATCGCTTGCGATCAACTTTACTTCATCATAATTTTTCTTATCAACTTCATCAACCAATTCACTTATCAACTCTCTGTTTACTTCACTAAAATTATTCACGAAGTTTAAAGGATTTTGTATCTCATGAGCAATGCCTGCAGTGAGTTCACCAAGGCTTGCCATTTTTTCTGACTGTATCAATTGCTTTTGTGTAGCCTGCAACTTGCCGAGGGTTTCGTTTAGCGTTTCATACGATTCAGCATTGTCAATGGCAATGGAAGAATAGTTGGCTATGTTGCGCAGCATATATAAATGATAATCACTGTAGGCTCTCTTTTTAAAACTTTGCACCGTTATCACGCCTAGCTTTTTTTCTTTGGCAGTGAGTGGTAAAAAAATAATGGACTCCGGCTGACCGCCCTGCTGTGGTGTGGCTATCTCCTGTATATGGTCTTTATATTCTTCGCCGAGATTACCAATGTTTATCTCCTTACCTGTATTGAAACACGCAGCACCAAAACGGTTTTCATCCTGCAGGGAATTGGTATAAAAGGGCAGTACTTTGCCATGCTCAAAAGTGGCCGGATATTCCAGTACCTGCGAATGCTCATTGTACAAACCAATACCAAAGACGGTAGCATCCATTAACTGGTTCACGTTTTGGTACACGGTGCCGATGATCTGCTTTACATCTAAAGATGAATTAACCTTACGGCCTATCTCACCCAGTTGCTCTACATTGTTATAAGATTGCTGCAAGAGTTTATTGGCTCTTTGCTTTTGCCGGTTGTTGCGCCATAATAAAACTGCGGAGAGGAGGATGAGCAGCAGCACGGCGGCAATGCTGTACAATATTTTTTGCTGGTCTTTTTTTTGCTGGCCAAGAGCTGCTATCTCTACTTCTTTTTTACCTAATTGACTGTTGTAAGTTAATAGGGAAGTTTTATTGCGTACTTCGCCGCTGAGCAAACTATCACGATAGGTAATGTATTGCAGGTGATAATGATAGGCATCACCAAAATCTTTTTTAGCGGCATAGGCATTGGCGAGGGCTAAATTATTATCCCCCAATAAATCGAGGTCATTACTTTGTTGGGCGCAGGTAAGGCCCAATTTTGCATAATAAATTGCGCTATCTGCCCGGTTGCTTTTAAGACTGGCACGGGAAAGAATACCATATATCCAAGCCATTTGGCTTGAGTCACTGGCTTTTATCGCAAAATCGAGGGAACTAAAACTATAAGCAAAAGCCTGTGGCAAGCTATCCATTCGGGTATATACATCTGCCAGGTAGCTTTCGTTTACATAATAGTTACTCACCCTTAGGGCTAACTGGCTGCTTAATCTATAGGCTGCAATGGCTTCCCGGTATTTGCCGCTAAGGCGATAAATGTTACCCAGGCTTTGTTGAATGTGAGCTTCATTTCTTCTACTTCCAAGCAGTTTATTTGCCTGGCTCGCCTCCAGAAAATATTGCATGGCTTTTTCCTGATCTCCCAAAATGGCATATATTTCACCTAAGCCAATCCATATCTCTATCTTCGTAGCAAGGTCATCACACTGCTCGGCAGCACCTAAGGCTTTTAACGAATATTCGAGTAATTTTGGATAATCATTAAGCGTACTAATATAATACCCGCCTATGTCATAATCTATCATTGACAATAATCTTTGATTGCCGATTTGAGTGGCTATTTTTTCCGCCTCCAGAGAATATTGTAGCGCCTTTGGTGAATTAGGAATTGCAGATTTAAAATAAAGAACAAATGCCTTTAATCCGGGGTCACCAATTTTATCAGCAATGGCTTCTGCCTCATTCATCATTTTTACTCCTTCCTCTACATTGCCTTGTAGTTGTTGAATTAATCCAAGATTAGACAGCGCCATAGATTTCCCAATCTCATACCCAATTTTTACTGAAATGGCCAAAGCCTCTGTTGAGATTTTTTTTCTTTCGTCCCTTGATAAATCAAATCCAAGGATTATTTCATTCAGCCGGTTTACCCGGAAGGTATCTTGTGTTGGGTGGGCTGCCAGTTCTTTTTTATATTTTTCGGTGTAGTTGATTTGTGCCGGTGCCTGCAGTTGCAGTATAAAAAGCAGTGGCAGTAATATTAAGTAATGTTTCATTCGTTTTGTCGGCTCTGGTTATCGTAGTAATGTTGTCTGAATCACTGATTTATTTGATTTCACGGATTTTATTGAGGCTTTTATTCCGTGTCATCATTTAATCTTTTTAATCCGTGATTCAGATAACAGGTAATCGAATTATAAATGTAGTGCCTTCACTTTCTTTACCTTCCACTTTTATTTCTCCACCATGTGCTTTTATAATATCATAACTCAAGCTCAAACCCAACCCCGTTCCTTGTCCTGTGGGTTTTGTAGTAAAGAATGGCTGAAAGATTTTATCAATAATGTTTTGCGGAATGCCGTTGCCATTATCAATTACTTTTATTTCAACCTTGTCATTCATTCTTTTTGTTTGAACTGAAACAATCGGCGTGTAATTTTCAGCAGCAGTCTTTTTCTTTTCATTGATTGCATAAAAAGCATTGTTGTATAAATTCAATAACACTCTGCCAATGTCTTGTGGTACTATATTTATCTTTCCAATACTTTCATCAAAGTCAGTTTGCGTAGCAGCATCGAAATTTTTGTCTTTTGCTCTTATACCGTGAAATGACAACCGCAAATATTCATCTGCTAAAGCATTGATGTCTGTAGGTTCTTTTTGCCCTGTGCTCACCTGCGAATGTTGCATCATGCCCTTTACTATTGCTTCTGCACGCTTACCGTGGTGATTGATTTTTTCTTCGTTAGCTATAACATTTTTTGCAATTGTTTTAACTTCATCGATGTTTCCTTTATCAGCTTCATCTTTTAATTCTGCAAGCAATTCCCGGTTTACTTCACTAAAATTATTTACAAAATTTAATGGGTTTTGTATTTCATGTGCAATGCCGGCAGTAAGCTCACCAAGCGAGGCCATTTTTTCGGATTGGATAAGTTGTGCCTGGGCGGATTTAAGTTCGTTATAGGCTTTTTCAATTTCTTTTGCGTGAACAAGTTCTTTCTCCCTGCTTTTTATTCTTTCTTTTTCAATTATTCTGTTTCTTATTACCCGGTTAATAAAAAATGAAACTGCTAACAAACAAATAATATAACAGGTGTATGCCCACCAGGTTTTCCACCATGGGGGATCAATAATTATTGATAAGACCTTTTCAGTCATCATACCATTACTGTTGAAGGCTTTAATTCGAAACAGGTATTTACCCGGAGCCACGTTAAAGTAATCGGCACTTTTTTGCCCTGATGCTCTTCTCCACACGTTATCAAAACCATCAAGCATGGTAAATATTTTGTTGTCATCAGGGGCACGATAATCAATAACCGAAAAGTTGAAAGACAAGTGATTCTGATTATGCCTCAATTCTATTTCATTTGTTTGTTCAATAGGTTTCAGGAGAACGCTGTTACTCCCATTTATTACAAGTGAATCATTGACATAGAAATCAGTAATCAGTATTTTGGATGGGCTATTTGAAAAAGATAATTTCTCCGGAATGAATGTGTAGAAACCTTTGTTATTGCCGATTAAGATTTCACCATTGCTGGTTTTATATATTCCACGTCTCAATGTATTTGGAAGTATTCCGTACTGCCTGCCATAAACAAAAAGCTGGTTTTTTCCAGGGTTAAATTTTACAATATTCACGACAGTAGTAATCCATAAATTTTTAAAATCATCTTCAATAATATTAAGTATGTGATTCAGGCTTATATCATTCTGCGGATCAAAAAACAGTGCAAAATTATCGGCAGTTTTATTGTACTTGTATAAACCCTTGGAGGTTCCGGCCCAAATTATTCCATCACTGGTTTGGTATAAACAATCTATTGATAGCTCTTTAAGATAATGAGTGAATTTGCCAGATGTAAGATTTAAGCGGTTGATGCCATCCAAGAATGTGCCTGCCCAGATAAAACCAGCATTGTCTTTAAGAAGAGAAATAACTTTAAGTGAACTAATAGAGTTTGAATCCCGCGGAATGGGAACATATCTTATTAGTGAGCTGTCTTTTGGATTAAGTTTAATTAAGCCGGATAATGTAGCAAACCATTTGAACCCGTCTTTATCATTTAAAATTGAAAGTGTTTCGTAAGGAATTTTAAAAGGTGTTAAGCGTTTTGATTGTTTATCAAAAATTGTAACATTAGCAGTCGTACCAAGCCAGAATTTATTTTTTCCGTCATAAAAAATAGAATGAATATAACCAGAGCTATATGTATGAACTTGTTTTTTATTTTGATCAAATTCAATTAATCCTTTTTCCTGGGTTCCTGCCCATAACGATTTACCCTGGTCTTCATAAAAACAGTGCACCGGGTTGTTGATATATGTATCGGTAAAAAATCTTTGAAAGGGATTAACCCGAAATAAATTTGGTTCTTGTGTGCTTAACCATAACACTCCGTCTTTTGATGTGAACGCACACCAGCCACTCCGGTCAGAAAAGCCTTTATCAGCAATAAAGTGTGTTAATTTTTTTGTTTTTGGATCATAACGGTTAATTCCAGATGCGTAAGTACCCATCCAAATAGCACCGCTACCATCTTCTGTTATAAATGTAATATGCTCAAACCATAAACCCGGGTTGTACTGTGGTCCGCTTAATTTGTCAGGATTTTTTGGGTCATATAAAAATCTTTCAAAACTCCCGGTTTTACGATTCATTATGTGTACTCCGTTTTCTCCTGTTCCAATCCAAAAATTACCATAAGTATCCTCAAATATTGACCTCACTTTGTTGTTAAGGAGACTATGAGAATTTTTCGAATCATGTAAAAATTGTTTAAATGTCCCGTTTGATTCCATGCGATTCAATCCGCCATCAGTTGGACTTTTTTGGTCAAAAGGAAAGCCGGTACCAATCCAAAGTGTGCCTCCATGATCTTGATAAATAGCCCGTATTACATTAGAACTTAAGCTTGTTGAGTCGCCTTCAACTTTATAGTATCTTTTAAATTTTCCGCTGTGTTCATCTAAAAGGTTGAGACCATTTTGTGTTCCCACCCAAACTCTCCCTTTTTTGTCTCTTAATACCTGCGTTACAAAATCGTTGCTTAAACTTTGAGAATCGTGAGCAG
>JBDTSD010000149.1:0-10723 GCA_039931355.1 Ginsengibacter sp. | reverse complement strand
ATATCTAAATTGAGAAAAATTGCTGTTCCGCCTCCCGTGGAAGAGCAGGAAAAATGTAATTTTTGTAATGCTGTTCTGCCCGAAGATCATCGCCATCTTGTTGATCTTTCCGCCATGCGCTTTATGTGCGCCTGCGATCTTTGCCTGATCGTGCAGGCTGTGCGGGGCCAGTACACACCTATTCCCCAGCGATATATTCATCTTACTGATTTCAAAATGTCTGACGCGTTATGGTCGGATTTTCTTATCCCGGTAAATATGGCTTTTTTTGTATTGAAGCCAAATCAAAATGGCGCGGTCGCTTTCTATCCTGCTCCTACTGGAGCTACTGAATCAAAACTAAAAATGGAACCGTGGGACGAATTAAAGGAATTAAATCCTGGGCTGAATTCGCTAACACTAGACCTTGAAGCGCTTATCGTAAACCGCCTTGATAAAGAATACCAATATTATATAATTCCTATTGACAGTTGCTACAAGCTTATAGGCATGATAAGAAAATCATGGAAAGGAATTCATGGAGGTGAAGAAGTGAACGAGACCATCCGGAAATTTTTTATTGAACTGAAAGAAAAATCTGTTTAATGCCAGAGTTAAAATTTGAAATCATAACAGCGGAAGTAAGGCCTTATGCAGCGCTGCCTACTATTGCTTTCAAATTAAAAATCACCAATGAAAAAGAAAATGAAGAAGTATATGCAGCTGCGCTAAAATGCCAGGTAATGATAGAAGCCATAAAGCGATCGTACGATGGTGATACAAAAAAGAGATTGTACGAACTTTTTGGCGAGCCCCCGCGTTGGAATGAAACGCTTAAAAGTTTACTCTGGATAATTATAAGTATTCCTGTACCCCGGTTTATCGGCAGCACTATTGTGGAGGTGGCTATTCCTTGTAGTGAAGACCAGGGGCTGGCCGCGGGAAAATATTTTTACGCCGTAGGAGATGGAAACGTACCTCTTGTTTTTTTATTTAGCGGCACTTTATTTTATAAAGGTGCTGAAGAACAGTTGCAGGTAACACAGGTACCATGGGACAAAGAAGCAGCATATAAAATGCCGGCAAACTTGTGGCAGGATATGATGGAAGAATATTTTCCCAACAGCAGGTGGTTGCGAATTCAAAAAGATATTTATGATAAGCTTGTTTCATACAAAGCAAACAGTTCATTTGCCACTTTGGAAAATTGCCTCGAAGCTGTTCTCTCTGAGGCGTTGAAAGAAAAAATTATACCGGAAAAAGAAAGTATATGAGCAAAGAGCAACTCTCTATAACAGATAAGAATTTCATCCTGGATAATATCAGCCGGACACTTCTTTACGAAGGCTATTCTTTGTTTCCTTATCATCGTTCTGCAATAAAAAACCAAAAGCCAATTCCATTTGGTGTTGTCTATCCTAAAGAATACAATGCTTTCAACGCACATGCACATTCAAATATGCAAACAGAATGTATCGTAACAGGTGATGAAAATTTAATCATCAACATTAGTGTACGGTTTCTTCATTTAAAAAAAATAGAGGTTTTTCAAAACGAAATAAACGGATCTGAAGAAGACAATTTTATTCCTGTTTATGAATTAAATTTAAACGGGAAATTATTTCAACCGGGCTGGCAAACGATTGAGCGAAAATTAGATTCAGGAGATCTTCCTCTTTCTCAATTACTGGATAAAGAAAAAAAGATTGCCTTTGCATTTGATGAAGAGATAGAAAATAATTTTTTACATAATAAAAATGGTGACATTGTTGGTAAACAAATCAACAGCATCATGGGTCTGAAAGGTGATGTTGCTCTAAAAGTATCTGCTATAGAAAATATAAAGAACGCATACAAGATTCATGTTTCAATTAGTAATGAAACACCGGTGAGCAATGCAAAGGAAATTTCAAGGGATGAAATATTTAATCAATCGTGCCTGTCAACAAACACGATCTTAAATATGGCCAATGGAAAATTTATTTCTATTCAAAACCCCGCCGAAGAATGGCGGCCAATTGTTGCGCAATGCCATAACAACGGTACATGGCCGATATTGATAGATGAAACTGATACAACCATGCTTTCTTCCCCGATCATTGTTTACGATTATCCAAAAATAAATCCGCAAAGCCATGCCGATCTTTTTGATAGCCTTGAAATTGAGGAAGCGCTGATGCTGCACTTTTCTGTAATGTCTGATGATGAGAAGCAAAGAATTTCACAGTGCGATGATAAACTAAATTCCATGCTGTCGAAGGTGGGACAGGTAACACCGCAGGAAATTATAAACCTGCATGGCGGGTTTAGCAATATCAAACCAACAACCATTCATTCTAAAAAAGAGTAGCGTATGAGATCAACAGGTTTAATGGATGATGCACCCGGTGAAACGTCTAAAGTAATTGACGGCATTGAGTATCGCAAGGGCGATACGGTGCGGTTGAAACTTGGTAAGCGAAGGTCAGATGCAATGGATTTATTACTCGATAATAAATTGGCTACGATCGAAATTATTTATATTGATTATGATGATAAGGTTTACCTGGCCGTAACAATAAATGAAGACCCGGGGCAGGATATGGCGAGGGAGTTTGGCCGCTATCTTTTTTTTAGCCCTGATGAAGTTGAAGTAATAAAATAAAAATTATGGAAAAAGAATACTTGCCTATACGGGAAATAAAACCAAGAGGTGAAGCGCCGGTGAATAAAAAGAAAAGAGTGATGATTGCGGGCGTAGGGAATATGTTTATGAAAGATGATGGATTTGGCGGAGCTGTAATAAAAAAGATGAGCGATAAAACATTTCCTGAAGGAGTGGAAATAAAAGATTTTGGAACCGGCGGCCTTAAGCTTGCGTATGATCTTATGAAAGGCTACGACGGCCTCATTCTTTTAGATGCCTCACAAAGAGGTGAAGAACCCGGCACACTTTACGTAATAGAACCTGAAGAAAATTCAATTGAATCAAACCTTGAAGATGGCGGCCCAATTGATCCCCATGGGTCTGACCCCGCAACCATTCTAAGATTTGTAAAAGGTATAGGCGCATGGCCAGGTAAGGTGCTCATCGTTGCATGCGAGCCGGTAGCTGTTGATGATTTTGAGATTGGATTAAGCGAACCGGTAAATGAAGCGGTAGATAAGGCAGTTGATTTGATTGATGAATTATTAAAGGATATCTATAAAGAAACAAAATAACTTATCATGAGTATATTTTCTCAAAATGATTTCGAAGTTGTACAGGATGTGATAAAATCCAATGGTAAAACAAACAACTCAGGGAAGAAGGAAGCCGAACCGGATGAGCTATCCGAGCTGAACCGGCAAAGCGAACGCATACAGGAACTGATAGAGCAGATAGATGCATTGCCTGATGAAAAAGCGCGTGATATGATGCAGGAATGTATGCAGGAAGTTTTAAGTTTTTACGGCTATGGCCTTGAAAGAATATTAGGAATTATTTCCAAAGGCAATAACACCGCAGCGAAAGAAATTTACAACAACATGCTGGGCGATAATTTTGTGAATGGCCTTTTATTGATTCATGACCTGCATCCGTTTGATCTAAAAACACGCCTTAACCTTGCCTTGGAAAAAGTGCGTCCATACATGGACAGTCATGGAGGAAGTGTAGAAATTGTAAGCCTGGAAAACGGTGTAGCAAAATTAAAACTTGAAGGAAATTGTAAAGGCTGCCCTTCTTCGTCGGCTACATTAGAGTTAGGAATTAAACAAGCGATCGAAGAGAACTGTCCCGACCTTGTGGGATTGGAAGTTGAAGGAGCCACCTCCATAAACCTTACAGGTTATGGCAAAGAAAAAGCTCCATCTTCACAGGGTTGGAAAAAAATAAACGGCGTTGATAACACTAGCAACGGAGAAATGGAAATGGTGGAGGTTTTGGGAAAGTCGCTGGTCATTTGCAAGGTGAATGATCAGATGTATGCATATAAAAATAATTGTCCGGGTTGTGGTTTACCTTTAAACACCGGGAGATTAGAAGGGAATATAATCAGTTGTAAGCTTGGCCACGCTTACGATGTACAGCAAGCAGGCAAATGCATGAATGATGATGATTTGCACCTCGACCCTTTTCCTTTGTTGCAGGAACAGGGTGTAATAAAAGTGGCAATTGGTTAAAACAAAAGAATTGAAAATTATTTATAACACGTAAAAATCGAAGCTCCACGTCCCACTCCCCCTGGGGAGAGGGGTTGGGTGAGGGTTAAGGTCCTATGCACGAAGTTTCAATCGCTCAAAGTATAATAGATACAATGGAAGCAGAGCTTGCAGAAGATGAGTATAAGTTTGTCCGTGAAGTGCATGTGAAGATCGGTGTATTATCAAGTGTAGAGCATAAACTCCTGGAACATGTATTTCAATTTGTGATTGAGGGAAGCCCGTTTTCAAATTGTAACTTACATACGGAGTTGGTGGAGGTACTCGTCGAATGTGAACAATGCAATAAAAATTTTAACGTAGAAAATTATCTTTTCGTTTGCCCAGATTGTAACAAGCCTTCTTCAAAGATTATTGAAGGAAATGAATTAACGATTTATAAAATTATTATGGAGGAACCATCTTATGCAGAAGCTAACCAATAAAGCAGTCGGAACTCTTCGCGTTCATGACGTGTCATTAAACTTATTAAAGGCGAATGATTATATAGCCGATATGATAAGAGCTGATATGAACACCAAAAATATTCTTTTATTAAATTTGGTCTCATCACCTGGCAGCGGTAAAACATCATTGCTCGAAGAAACTATTAAGCGGTTAAAAGATAAAATAAATATTGCAGTGCTGGAAGGTGATCTCGAAACAGAACGTGATGCAGACCGTATTCGTAAACAAGGTGTGCAAGCGCTGCAAATTGTTACACAAGGCATTTGTCACCTGGAAGCACAAATGATTCAGCAGGCAATGCCTAACATGAATTTCGAGGGGGTAGATATTCTATTTATAGAAAACGTTGGAAATCTTGTCTGCCCTGCATCTTACGATCTTGGTGAAGACATTCGCGTTACGCTGGTGTCTTGTACAGAAGGCGATGACAAGCCGAAAAAATATCCGAGCATGTTTCTCACTACAGACATAATGGTGGTCACAAAAACAGACTTGTTGCCCTATGTTCCTTTCTCGGTAGATGCGGTAATTAAAGATGCAAAAGAAGTAAATGATAAAATAAAAACGTTTACGCTTTCCAGTTATAAAGGAGAAGGCATGGATGAATGGTGCGATTTTTTATTACAAAAACTTAAAGAGAAGAAAGAAAAAAATATGGCGTCGGTAATGAGTTAAAGCCATTTTAAATAAACAAAAATAATTCCATTATGTGCTTAGCAATACCAGGAAAAATTATATCAATTCAAGTTGAGCCGGGCAGCGGTGTCAAAACAGCTAAAGTATCTTTTGGTGGAATTATAAAAGAAGCCAGTCTTGAAATAGTTCCCGAAGCCGAAGTAGACGATTACGTACTCGTGCATGTAGGCGTTGCCATCAGCAAAGTAAATGTAGAAGAAGCCGAAAAGGTTTACCAGTTTCTGCATGATATGGGCGATTTGAATGAGCTGCAAGAAAACTGATGTTTTATCTATTCCATCACTATCCTCGGATTTTGTATTTGCCATCGCACAAAAATGTTGATGAAATTTATTTAATTAAAAGGCTATGAAACTTGAAATAATCGGGTTTAATATTGAAAGTTGCATAGGTGCACAAAACGCTGGCGTGGAGCGCATTGAACTATGCGCTAACCCGCATGAAGGTGGAACAACACCTTCGTATGGATTTGTGAAGGCCGCAAGAAATAAACTTCACATTGATCTCTATGTAATGATACGTCCGCGCGGAGGCGACTTTTTTTATAGTGATGAAGAATTTGAAATAATGCAAGATGACATCACTGCCTGCAAAAACCTGGGATGTGACGGAGTTGTACTCGGAATATTAACACAAGAAGGAAACATTGACAAGTTAAGATGCGAAAAGCTTATCAACTACGCCTACCCGTTAGAGGTTACATTTCACCGCGCATTTGACAGGGTTACTGACCCTTTTACCGCATTGGAAGATATAATTAATATTGGCTGCGAAAGAATATTGACCTCCGGGCAACAACCAAAAGCAGCAGATGGCTTACCTTTAATAAAGGAGCTGACAGACAAAGCGGATGATAGAATTATCATAATGCCGGGCTCGGGGATCAATTCGCAAAATATAATCTCAATTGCTGAAGGCACGGGTACTAAAGAGTTTCATAGCTCTGCCGGAATAACAAAAGATAGCAGCATGAAATTTAATAATCCTGCAATGAACGAAGTAATGAATTATTCTGTAGTCAATGCAGAAGAAGTATATAAAATGCATGAACTGTTGGCACAATATTCTGCGACATAAAAATTAACATCAATCGTTCCATGAATTTGCGTTTGACAATATTAAGCGAACATTCAAAAAGTACTTGTGATAAAATTGTAGCATGGATAGGAAACAATCAGAAAAGATTTAATGAATTGTTCAATTTATTTCTAAATGATGAATACCGTGTGACTCAACGTGCCGCATGGCCGTTAAGCTATAGCGCGATTGCACACCCGGCGCTAATGAAAAATAATTTTGAAAAACTAATCAAAAATCTCCATCGCCCAAATCTTCATGATGCCATAAAACGCAATACGGTAAGGCTTTTACAACAAATTGAAATCCCTGAAAAATATGAAGGGGAAGTAATGAATATATGTTTTCAATATGTAGAATCACCCACGGAAGCGGTAGCTATCAAAGCATTTTCTTTAACGATTTTAGGAAAGCTTGCAAAAAAATTTCCGGAAATATTACCAGAAATAACGCTTTTGATCGGCGAACAGAGCGAACATCAAAGCGCTGCTTTCAAATCAAGAAGCAACCGGCTTTTAAAAGAGCATTCGCTATTGTAAAATTTTCTTGTGAAATATTTTTACCTCAGAACCCTTTGCCATAAATATGGATGCCGGTTTGGTATCTTTCAAAAAAGAAAATTCATTTCCATATAAGCCGCTAAAATCACAATCAATGGTGTAATCACTAACCGGGAATATTTCCCACCGCGGATGTTGCACTTCATATTCATACGTTTTTGCAGGGCTTATTTTTGAAAAGCCCCAGCTTTGGTCTGCAATAAATTCTTCTTCGCTATTGATGCGCATCGGTAAAGATTTTTTTTCGGACACAGCGCTTATCTTATTCCATTTGTTTTTAAATTTCCATTCATACCCGGTTTCAACAGCGCCTCCTTTGTCGTTTTGAAAATGGCGCATTTTCATTGCGGAATATTTTTCGTTATAAATGCTATTTGCGACAAAGGCTATTGCGGGTTTTGGCACTATTTCTTTTATAAACGATACGCCTCTCCTCCACGTGCCGCTTGCATTATTCTTTACATAAAAACGCAGGTTTACCTCCTCAAAATTTACATGATAAGGAACAGTGAATCCCATCATCTTCGTATTCATAAACATAAACCCCACAAGACTCACATAGGCCTTGCCGTGAAAAGAATCAAGTACAGTGTTATAAGGAAGAAATGGCAAAAGAATATCTGAAGGCACAGTGTAATTGGCCATGATAAGATTGTTCCAGGCGGCATTTAAAAAATATGATTTCATTATTTATGGTTTAGGCCGGTAAAAAGAGCGAAAGATTAATCGCAAATTCTGGTCATAAGTGATATAGTTATAAATCCAGTTACTAAAAACTGATAGCCGGTTCTTGACACCCAGCAATAAAAAAAGATGAAGTCCCATCCAGATCATCCACGCAAAAAAACCTTTGAAATGAAGATGTGGTTTGGGAATGTCAACTACTGCGAGATTGCGACCCACCGTGGCCATAGAACCTTTGTCATGGTATTCAAATCGCTCCATGGCTTTATCGTTCTTTAGCAATTTTAGAAGGTTACTGCCTAATCTATCACCCTGCGCTATTGCAACCGAAGCAACCTGCGGATGGCCGTGCGGATATTTTTCCGTTTCCATATACGCCACATCGCCTATTGCATAAATATTTTCAACTCCATTCACCTTATTAAACGTGTCAACCTTTATGCGATTACCTTTTACAATTAAATTTTTATCAATCCCCTCAGGTACATTTCCTTTAATACCAGCAGCCCATATTACCATGCATGAATCTATCGTTTCACCATTCTGCATGGATACTGTTTTACCATCATAATTTTTCACAATGGTGCCTGTCTTCAAAATTACTCCAAGCTTTTTTAAATAGTTCATTGAGTCATTGCTTGATTTCTCAGACATTGTTCCCAATGTTTCCGGGCTACCTTCTAATAAATAAATTTGCATTTTGTTGAAGTCTATCTCGGGATAATCTTTGGGAAGAACGAACCTGCGCATGTCCGCAATTGCACCGCTCATTTCAACACCGGTGGGGCCGCCACCTACAACTACAATAGTCAAAAGCTTTTGCAGGTCCTCCTCATTTTTTGCATACAAAGCATCTTCCATATTTTGCAACAACCTGTATTTTATCTGTAGCGCTTCTACCGTACTTTTCATCGGAAAAGTATGATCTACCAATTGTTGATTTCCAAAAAAGTTAGTGTCAGCACCGGTAGCCAATACAAGAATATCAAATGGATATTCTTCTTCGTTTGTTATTACTTTTTTATTAGCCGTATCAATGGAAGTAACCACCGCCATTCTGAAATGAATATTATCTTCTTTATGAAATGCTTTTCTCAAGGGAAAAGAAATATCGCTGGCATCCAGACCAGCCGTGGCTACCTGGTAAAATAGTGGCTGAAACTGGTGATAATTAAAACGATCAATGAGGGTGATATCAAAACCTTTTTTGCTGGTGAGTTTACGGGCTAGTTTCAATCCGCCAAATCCGCCTCCTATAATAACTATCTTCATGCAGCAAAGTTAAGACAGAAAACCGCAGTCGTAAAACGACCCCCGATATTAAAGGCACGTCCATTTCGACGATAGAACAAATCCCATAAAACTTTTGGAGAAATGAACTGACGTGATTTAAGAAAGGGAAAAAACGCTAGCTGGAAACTTAAAATAAAACAAACTGATATTGTTCAATACAACATTCTCACCTTAATGGTTTCTTTAACTTCTTTTAATAGCTCCAGCGCATCGCGTGAAAGATTTTTATTTACATCTAATACTACGTATCCTATGTCATCATTAGTTTTAAGATATTGACCGAGTATATTTATTTTATTCTGCGAAAGTTTCGTATTGATTTCTGATAATACACCGGGCACATTATTATGCACATGAAGTATGCGATGCGTACCTTCCTGCGGTGGTAAGCTCAAGGCCGGTATTGTATGAGAGCCTGTAGTAATTCCTTTTTCAAGAAAATTAAAAAGTTTGCTGCTTACATCTTCTCCAATATTTTGTTGCGCTTCTTCTGTAGAACCCCCGATATGTGGCGTTAAGATCACATTACTTAATCCCTGCAAAGAACTTGAAAACTTATCGCCGTTTTTCTCGGGTTCTTCAGGATACACATCTATCGCGGCGCCACCAAGCTCATTATTTACCAGCGCCTTTTGCAGCGCATCAATATCAACTACAGTGCCCCTGGAATAGTTTAAAAGAATCGCATCCTTCTTAAAATATTTTATGGTAGTCTTGTTGATGATGCTTTTTGTAGATGGCAAATCCGGAACATGTAAGGTGACAATATCCGCATTTTTCAAAAGCTCTTTCAGCGAGCTTTTATCTTCGGCATTTCCCAACGGCATTTTGGTTTCTGCATCATAGAATATAACTTTCATTCCAAGAGACTCTGCGAGTACGCTTACCTGTGAGCCTATGTTTCCATAGCCAATAATGCCTAAAGTTTTTCCACGCAATTCATGACTGCCCTTAGAATCTTTTAACCAGATACCTTCATGCGCCGCCTTATTTTTATCAGGAATTTTTCTTATAAGCATAATGGACGCCGCAATGACGAGCTCAGCAACAGAACGTGTATTGGAGTACGGTGCATTAAAGACAGTAATACCTTTTTTTGTTGCAGCTGAAAGATTTACCTGGTTTACTCCAATGCAAAAGCAACCGATGGCTTGTAACCGCGGCGCATTGTTAAGAACCTCTTCAGTAATTTTTGACTTAGAGCGGATACCGAGCAGGTGAACATCTTTTATTTCCTTTATTAATTCACGCTCACTCAAAGCGCCGGGCATTTGCTTAACCGAAGTATAGCCCGCTTCAAGAAACTTTTCTGTGGCGGCTTTGCTGATATTTTCAAGAAAGAGAATTTTAATTTTTTCTTTGGGATAACTTGTTGTTTTTTTGTCTGCCATAAATATTTGTAATGTAATATTGCAAATATAGTCCCATAATCTATGAATTATTTGCAATGAATGTTTTCAGAATTTATTTTATAATTTTCATTTTCTCTCTTTCTTTTGCTGCTTGTAAATCACATTCCTCCGCTAATGCCAATACCTCCGGTAAAGACTCGCTGGCATACATTGCACCGAAGCCAGGCGATATTCCTAAAGAAGATTTTGACAGGTATTATAATGCCGTAAAAACTTTTTATAATAATGATCTTGTGGCAAAAGGTTTTAATGGCGGGATGCTTGTTGCAAAAAATGGTAAAGTTATTTACGAAGATTACCATGGTTATTTTAACCTGCCAAAAAAAGATTCACTTACGCCGCATAGCGCTTTTCACCTCGCATCTATATCAAAGACATTCACGGCAATGGCGG
>JBDTSD010000148.1:0-10803 GCA_039931355.1 Ginsengibacter sp. | reverse complement strand
AATGTTTTTGAATCCTGCCCTTTATAATTCCACGTTGCTAATTTGAATTGTGATATTTTATGTAAAAACTCTTCGCCATTTACCGGTAATACTTTTTCTTTTTTTGTACTATCACTTATCGCGCTCCAGCTATTATCTCCGTGATTGGCTACGATGCCGGTACGGTTTGTATTGCCGCCGGTTATAAAATAATATCCGTTAGTAAAGCGGCAAATCATCTGGTCATTTGTACCGCTGCCTACGGAGCCTGCATTCCAGGGATCTGTATCCCCAAGCATCGCATTCCCTTTGTGGCCGCCATCAAAAAGATTCGATCCGAATATCATTGAACCGTTTCCAGTTGCGTTAATATTTGTTCCCATGGCAATAGATCGTGTACCCGATGCCGTTGCACTGATGCCTGTTGCAAAAGAATAGTCTCCACCGGCACTTGTGGCATCGCCCATGGAAAAAGCAGCAAACCCACCCGCAGTTGTATTATCACCCATTGCAACAGAATAAAAATTATTCGCATGGCAAAAACTTCCAGCCGCAAATGAATAAGCACCCGGAGCCATATTGCCATATCCCATTGCCACAGAACCAACGCCATTTGCCTGGCAATCCTTGCCCACAGCAAAAGAATAATCGCCACCGGCAGTTGTCGTTGTTCCAGCGGCAACTGCGGAATTACCATTTGCCTTTGTAAAATTTCCTGCTGCAAAAGAGTACGCTCCGTAAGCAGCAGCGTTATAGCCCAAAGAATAAGAGTAAGCGCCATTAGCAAACGTACCACTTCCCAAAGCAACTCCATAATCCCCATCTGCCTGTGCTTTATATCCAATGGCGATAGAAGAATATCCATTTGCCAAAGCGGTATAACCTGATGCAAAACAAAATGGTTTTTTTGCAGAGGTGTACTGCCCGGCAGTAAATGTGTAGTCGCCTACTGCATTTGTAAAATCCCCGGTGGCAAAAGAACTAATTCCGCTTGCGCCTGAGCCATGGCCTATCGACGCAGAATAAATACCGGTGGCAAAATTTCCATAGCCCATTCCAATTGAATAAAGGCCAATACCGGCAGAATCCCATTCATCATACACTGCATACCCAACGCGGAAGGCTGCTTTATCAGGATACCATAATAAACGCCTGCCACCTAAGGTTGTCGGAGTTTTATGCTTCGAGGCAGGTATATTGCCGGGCGCACTAAACAACACACTACTATCGGTAACGTGTAAACGAGCCATTGGAGTAGTAGTGCCGATACCTACATTTTGTGACTCGGCGCTGAATTGAATGCTAAAAGTTATAAGCAATCCATAAAGTATTCGTTTCATAAATTTTTTTTAGTGGTATTTATTTGAACTATTTACCGGAGATTCTTACCCCGAACATTTCTATTTTTTAGCACTACTCATCAGGTGGTACATCATATTTTCATTTGATTCTTTGTAGCCCGAAGGGATTTTAAAAAGAGACGCTGGAAAAGTTTCTTTCTCCGCCTTCGTTAGCTGCATCGTCATTGAATAATGTTTATCAACACTTGTCATTTTTACAAAAAAACCACCACAGCCTGCATCATTCAAGGCTTTCGTCATAGCCGGGGTTATATTTTGCTGTATGGTTGCTTTTTTAAATGTTGCATAACCAGGCACATCTGCGCTGGTCCATATATCTTCTGTACTTGTGGATTTGAACATTCCCGAACCTGTGGTTGAAACTAATTTTGCATGTATACAATTGAAACCGTTTACGGTTTCATTACCGATTTTAGTAACCTGGCATTTTTGATGAACCATGTTCGTAAGCGATGTATCTATTATATTAAGTGAATATTCCTTGTTTTCATTATCTATTACGACACTATAATGCGGCTGGATTATTTTCCCGATAACGATTAACGGGGTTCCGTTTTTTGCACCCATCATGGCTGCCAGGTTCATTTCTGAACGCCCTTCACCGTTGTTGGTGAAATATAGTTTCGAAGTGCTTTGTATGGTACCATGTTCTCTTGTGGTACTTACAACAGTGTATTCATAATACGTTCCGCTTCCTCCATTTGCGGCCATATACGCTTTAATAGCAGCGGCAGAATCAGCAGCGGAAACGCCACCGCCTCCGGTCAAATTTCCCAATGCTTTCATTGTTATATCTGCTGCGGAAGTATCATTCAGATTTTGCGCTGCTGCTTTTGCGAATGCACTTAAAACTTTGTTTGTTGAAGCAGTATCTCCATAACCTTCAGACGAACTATTTTGAGATGGTTGCTCCGCCTGGTCAATTGCTTTGCTGGTGCTTTGTGCAGCTTTATCATTGGCTCGGTTCTCTGTGGTACCTTTTACCGTATTCATAATTTTTTTTAAGAACTGCGCCTGCACAGAATCTGAAGCTGCGCAAAACATGGAGGTGAGGGTTATAAGAAACACCATTAACTTTTTCATGATAAATTATTTAAGAATTTAATGAAACGACAGTAACAAAATAAGCACCGCCAAAAAGCACAATATGGTAATCAACAGAAACAAGAGCTTTATAATTTTTGTGCTGCTCATTACCGGAATTGCGCCTTAAAAATGCAATGAAAAAGGAATGTTTTTATGAAGTAACCGACTAACATCTCTTTAAAATCGTCAGAAACTCAAAAGTTATTTTATGTAGTTTTATAATACTTAACCAGTCAATTCTTTTAAGGTATTTAAGCGATGCAAAATCCGGAACTCCAGCTCAGGTATGTAATAATAGATGATGATGAAATTGACCGTGCAGTAGTTGAAACGGAAGCCACTAAATTTTCCTTCCTGCAAAAAATAGCGGTGTGCAGCAATCCGATTGAAGCGCTTGAAATAATTACACGCATTGATCCTGAAGTTATTTTTTTGGATATTGAAATGCCCGGCCTTACCGGCATTGAGCTGATAAGGAAAAAGATTACCGCTTATGGACAGCCTGTTTTTATAACATCGCACCCTGAGTTTGCTCTCGAAGGTTTTGAACTGGAAGCCTTTGATTATTTATTAAAACCGGTTTCATCTGAACGCTTTGCCCGGTGCGCTTTTCGCTTGCGTGACTTTTACCAGATGCGCATAAAAGCCTGTGCCTTTGATACTGAAGAAGAATCCAATTTTATAATTATTAAACAGGGATACGATAAATATAAAATTCCGGTACATGATATTTTATATGTAGAAGCCATGCGGGATTATACACGGGTTGTAACTGATAAAAAACAGTATTTAGTACTATCAACGTTAAATGGCTTTGCAGAAAAATTACCGGAAACATTTGTACGCATACATCGCAGCTATATTGTAAACCGTAACAAAGTAGATACTGTTCAAAAAAATAAAATAAACATACAATCGCTGGAATTACCTGTAGGAAAATTATACAAGCACGCATTAAGTTTTCCAGATTAAATGATTCGTTTTTCACGAATGATTATATTGCTTTATAATCACCATGCAACAAATGAAAAAACTTTGTTTTTTACTTTTTGTTTTAATAAATATTCTCTCCGCTTTCACCGTAAAATCTCAAGGCCCGGATTTATCAAAACTTACAAATGATCATGATAAAATACATGCCTGGCTTGACTATTGCGCCACACTTCGGTTAAATAAAGATGGTGCAAAAGATAATTACGCTGTGTTGCAACAGGCAGGCATGAAAGGTTTGCAATTGGTAAAAGCGAATGATGATTCAGCGAAAGCGAGCTTTTTTTTATTTACCGCACTCGGGTGCTATTACCAACTAAAATTTGACAGCGCCCAATATTACTTTTACCAAAGCCTGCATACAGCGCAGCAGGTAAACGCCACCAAACTAACAGCATCTTCCTGCGAAGCACTGATGAGTTTAAACTTTCAACTGCAGCAGCCCGATAAAGTGGAAGCGTGTAAAAATATTCTGCAAACCATTGCAGACACTACAAAAGACAGCGTGATATTGCGGGATATTTATGCCGCGTTTGGAAGCTATTACCAGCAAAAATCTTATTACAGCACGGCGCAGGATTATTTTATAAAAAGTCTCCAGTTGAGGGAAAAAGATGTTGACACTACACAAAACTCAAAGACAAAATTTGATTATGCTATTCAATGTGATCAGCTTTCAAAATTATACCTCAACACACAAATGGCTGATAAAAGCCTTGCCGCTTTGCGCAAAGGTGAACGCTTTGCAGATGTGTCTCCTGTTGTAAGCAATCGCTTATTAAGCTCGTTTGTCGAGGCATTCACCACCTCCGGCAACATTGATTCGGCATTGTATTATAACAATCAACTTACCATAAATACAAAAGGTCAATCCATATTTCCATCAGAGTTGGTTTCCTCCAATCTCAACATCGCCATTTATTATATTGATCATAAACTATATAATAAAGCAATGCCTTATGTAAATAAAGGAGATTCGATGGCAGCAGTAATTCAATCACCATTTTTAATTTTCCAGGCGCAAATGATTAAGGGAAGATATTTGGAAGAGACAGGAAAATTTCAACAAGCCATTCCTTTGCTCACGCAGGCGCTTCCCGTTGCGTTGCAACTGAGCAAAGAACTTTATTCCAGCATATTAAAATACATAGCGCTTTCTTACAAAGGAATGGGTAACGAAAAAGAAGCCTTGCATAATTATGAGCAATATGTTGATGTACAGGATACGCTTAATAAAGAAAAAATTTCGAGAACATTTGCTGACCTTGAAACACATTATCAAACCAATGAAAAAGAAAACCACATTGTTGCACTTGATCAAAAAAACAAGCTTGATGCGCTTGAGTTGAAAGAAGCATCCAATACCAAAAGGCTGCTGATACTGGGTTTAGTGAGCCTGGGAATATTTTCATTACTGCTTTATTTTATTTACCGCAACAAAGAGAAGCTGAATAAAATATTAAACCAGCGCAACCAGCAGCTTGATGAATTGAACAATGAATTGTCCGTTGCTAATGATACGAAGGCAAGACTTTTTGGTGTGATAAGCCATGATTTACGCTCCCCTGTGAGCAGCATCGTACAGCTATTGCATTTGCAAAAAGAAAACCCGCAGCATCTTACTGATAAACTAAAAGAGCAATACAACGACCGTTTAAACAAAGCATCGGAAAATGTTTTGGAAACGATGGAAGATCTTTTATTATGGAGCAAAAGCCAGATGAAAAATTTTACCCCGCAATACAAGCAGGTAAAGATCTACCCACTTTTATCCCAGGAAATTGAACTGATGGATGAACAGGTGAAGGAAAAAGAATTACGTGTAAACGTAAACGTTAGTAATGAAATTTCTCAGCATACAGATGAAAACTTTCTTGGCGTTATTTTAAGAAACCTCGTTCAGAATGCAATAAAAATGAGCAGCAACAAAGATGTAATAAACATTGATGCAGATTCCGGCAAAATCTCGATTACAAATGTTTCAGGAAATGAAAATGCAGATGAATTAAATGCTCTGCTGCAGCAAACACAGGTCAGCAGTAAGTATTCGGGTCTTGGCTTACAAATTGTAAAAGACCTCGCTACGAGGCTTGGTATCAAAATATATTTCCAACAGGATGATGCAAAAAGCATGTCGGCAATTGTAAGCTGGATATAATTTCAATATATGCTGGCTCCTTTATTTAAACAACATATTCCTTTATCCAAACAATATTCATCGCATTTTAAACAATACTTTTACTCCGTTGTTTTAAAAGACAACTGAATTATTTTCATAACAAAAAACAAAAAACATGGAAGCAAAAATTGGTATAAAACAAGACAACCTTACAGCCGTCGCACATTCTCTCGGTAAGATATTAGCAGATGAATTCGTGCTATATACAAAAACACGCAAAGCACACTGGAATGTAGAAGGGCCGGACTTTTACAACAAGCATATTTTTTTTGAAAAGCAATATGGCGAGCTGGAGCAAATTATTGATGATATCGCGGAACGTATCAGGACGCTTGGACATTATCCGCCAGCATCTTTAAAAGAGTTTCTTGATCTTACACATCTTACAGAAAAAGACGATCAAAAAAATGACAGCCTCAGTTATATAAAAGAATTATTGGGCGATCATGAAAGCATACTGATTCACCTGCGTGAAAATATTGATGACTATGCCAACGCTTTAAAAGATGCCGGCAGCAGCGATTACATTACCGGCCTTATGGAGACACACGAAAAAATGGCGTGGATGCTGAGATCGCATTTGGTTTAACATTACTTATGACAGTAGAATAAAATATTTAATCATGAAGTTCCAACCCTAATCTTGCCTGTTCAAGGTCGAGTTCTCTTTCAATTTTACGAACGATCTCTTCGCTTGCCCTGCCTTCGCGGTTCAGGCGGTTGAGGCAGCGGCGTTCAACATCTAAAATATCAAGTTCCAATTGTGAATACTCATTGAATATCTCGTTTCCACTATCATCAGGCTTGTCTTTTCCAAAATAATCAGCGGGCAAATCTGTTCTTTGTATGCGCTTGTTTTTAATGTCGTATTTGGTCTTCAGGTTACTTACAAATTCTTCTCTTACCGAAGAAAGATTTTCTTCGATATGTTTTATGGTATTGGTGATTATTTGCGACCGCACTTCATATTCTTCAGCCACCATAGAATGAACCGGTAGCTTAAGCCGCCGAATAATGGTGGGTAAATTAAGCCCAAGCAATACAAGCGTCGAAAGTATTACACAGAAAGTAAGATAAATAATAAGATTGCGCTCGGGGAATGCAGCGCCACCGGGCAGGAGCACAGGAAGCGAAAGTGCCGCCGCCAGCGATACTACACCGCGTATGCCCGCAAAGCCGAACACCCACATATTCCGTGAATTAAAACTTTCGGTGTCCCTTATTTTTTTACTTAACATTCTTGGCAATAAGACAGCGGGCACAACAAAAACAAACCGGCAAATGATCACAACAAAGCTTATTAATAACCCATAAGTGATCAGCTCACCGGTGGAATAATTTTTTATTCCTTCCATTATTATTTTTAATTGCAAACCAATCAAAATAAAAATAAGGCCATTGAGAATAAAAGAAATTACCTGCCAAACCGAATAGATAGTGATCCTTGCCTGGTGCGTAATTATTGATTCGGCATTGTACGATAAATATATTCCTGTGCATACAACAGCCAGCACACCGGAGATATGCAATTGTTCGGCTATAAGATAAGAGGTAAATGGAATGATGAAAGTAATTGTCGTCTGAATAATATTATCAACCCTTATTCTTTTTAATACCACACGGGCTATGTAACCGGTAAGCAATCCTGTGGCGACGCTGCCGGCGATCACAATTAAAAAGTTTAATCCCGCCTGCCAAAAAACAAAGTTGCCCGCCATTACAGCGCTTACCGCATACTTATAAGCAACCAGGCCGCTTGCATCATTTACCAAACTTTCACCTTCGAGGATAGTAATAATTTTTGGCGACAGCCTTAGATTCCTCGTTAAAGAAGTAGCTGCTACTGCATCTGTGGGAGAAACGATAGCGCCCAAAAGAAATCCGAGCGGCCAACTGACGCCCGGAATAAAATAATGCGCTGCGGCACCAACGATCAACGTTGTAAAAAGTACGAGGCCAAAGGCAGCCAATAATATCGGGCGTTTATTTGATTTGAAATTATGCCAATTAGTTTTCCAGGCAGCTTCGTATAACAAGGGTGGCAGGAAAATAAGAAATACAATTTCCGGTTGTAATGAAATGGATGGCAGGCCGGGTATAATGCTTATGACAAGGCCTGATAATACCAATACAATTGGAAATGGGAATTTAAATTTATTGCTGACCACAGCGAGAAATGTAATCCCGAACAATAACATGGTAACCAGGACGACTTCATTCATATAAATAAATTATCAAAAAAAATTGTAAGAAACTATTTTTACTTTCTGGGTTTTTTAAAGCTTAATTTCAAATTAAGGATTGCTTATTAAAATTAAAGGAATCATTTCTTTCCCGGAATTACTTTATCCAACCTAATAAATGAAAAAGACATCTGCTTAATCGGGCGGATAAAATCTATTAGTAAAACTAACCGCCAAGCCTAACGGAAAATCATGTCAAATATTCATCCGGATATTTTACAATAATGATCGTTGTTAATACTAAAATTCAATTAGGTAACCGGTAAAAAAAATTTAAGATAGGCAAGGCTTCATTGACCTTCTTTGGAAAGGTTGTGCTTATTGAACATAAAAAACATAGGAGGGATTATTGGCGAAAACATTTGAGTTATATATTACTCGAAATGATATACTCCAAAATGGTTTATTGATGCTAAATTTTAGTATGGGAAAAGTAATATATCTTCCGGAAGCATCGAAAACTGAACTCTCAGTATTAATGATTAAGACCCTACATGCTGCCTATAAAAAACAAAAACATAATAAACCAATCGGCCAAAGAGAGCTTGATGGCTCATTTACTGCATTAGTAAATAGAAACTTAATCAAATAGAAACTTAATCGCTGCCAAAACCTCTAATGTAGGCGGTGAACTGGTAGTAACATGGTATGTAACAGCCGCAGGCCTAAATGCATTAAGAAGCCCGGGATTAAAAACATAAATCTAGAAGTACTGTATACGCAGTTTCATTATACGTAATGTTCCCAAGATTTGCAGAAACATCTGTAAAGTTTATGTGCAGTCCATTAGAGCTTACAAACTTATTAAGATCAACGAAAAAATATTTTAGAATGCGTGCTTTGGCGCGTAATCAAATAGCTTTACCATAATTTCCGCCTATTAGGGCTAACTAAGGCAAATATAAATGCCCACTTGTAAATGGGCATTTTAGGTGTTCTTCAAATCGTCTAAGGCTATTGGATTTGCAACGGAATTATTTCTACCTTTTATAAGTTAGGCTTAATAATTCGCTAAACTTGTATATCATTTGATCTAATACATAGTGGTCAATATTATATATCTGAACTTAATATTTGAGTATATCAAAAAAAGCGAAAATGGCAACTACACTTATTCTTGTGACTTGTTTAAATAAAAATATGCAGTTGCTGTTGTTGGTTATGCTGAGATCATTTATCCTACGCAAAAGAGATTCAAAACAAAATGAAGGTAATATGGCCTGAGGTTTCTAACCCGAAACGGTGACATTAGTCATCTAAATTTTTCAATAATCGGTGCAGGTATCAGAGTTATTGGTGACCTCAACCCAAAAAATATTAAATCCTCCACGCAATTCAAATTATTAATTTGCTGACGGTGAAAAACAAAATCTAAAAAATTTAAAAACTTTTTATGGAAGGCTATCCAAGTGAAGAGCATATAGTAAAAATCCTGGAAACAGAATATTTAACACACAATGTAAAGAGATTCAAAATAAGCAAACCCGATTCTTATATATATAAACCAGGGCAAGCTACAGACGTTGTTATCAATCTTCCGGAATGGAAAAAAGAACGAAGGCCTTTCACATTTACCAGCCTCAATGAATGGGATTATCTTGAGTTTACAATTAAAATTTATGATGATCACAAGGGGGTGACCAATAAATTAGGAACATTGCACGCAGGCGGTGAGTTAATTTTGCATGATATATGGGGCGCCATTGATTACAAGGGTGAAGGCACTTTTATTGCAGGTGGGGCGGGCATTACACCATTCATCTCCATCTTCAGGCAATTGCAAAAAGATCGAAAGCTTGGTAATAATAAACTGATCTTTTCAAACAAAACCGTAAAGGATATTATTTTAAAGGAAGAATTTGAAAAAATGTTGGATAAGAATTTTATCAACACACTTACCGAAGAAAAATCAGAAAAATATGATAACAGAAAAATTGACGAAAGCTATCTCAAAGAAAAAATAAAAGATTTCTCTCAATACTTTTACATCTGTGGTCCGGATGCCATGATAGAAAGTATTAAAGAACAACTTATGAAGTTAGGAGCAGCTAAAGACAAGATTGTAATAGAACAATTCTAAAGTTGATTATTTGGCGGATCATGGCCGATAAAAGCGCTAAGAAAAATTAGTTTTAATTGGTCAAAAGATGAATGAAACAAGAAGATAAAATAATATGGACTATTGGTCATTCCACGCGTTCGCTGGAAGAATTTGTGGCCATGTTGCATTCATTCAACATTGATGTAATTGCAGACATCCGGCGTTTTCCCGGCTCACGCAAGTTCCCCCAATTCAATAAAGAATCGCTGGAGATTTCATTGCCGAAGAACAAGATTCAATATGTTCACATAAAAGATCTTGGTGGGAGAAGAAAAGCCAACGTGGGTTCAAAAAATACAGCCTGGCGACATATTGCATTTCAGGGTTATGCGGATTATATGGAAACAGGCGCTTTTAAAGATGGGATAAATGAACTTGCAAAAATTGCCTTAGAAAAGCGAACAGCTTATATGTGCTCCGAAGCAGTGTGGTGGCGTTGTCACCGGTCTATGGTTTCCGATTATTTAAAGCTGAACGGTTGGAAAGTAATGCATATAATGGGTATTAGTAAAGCAACAGAACATCCTTATACAGCGCCTGCAAGAATCGTGAATGGGGAATTAAATTATGAAAAAGAGTTGAATGGAAATTGACGAGTTGTTTTGACTTCAAAATGAGTAGTAGGCATTTTATTTTAAGATTAAATGTCCATGATTGGTTTTTTTAAATGAAACTTTTAGATAAAATAAAGTGTTGCGAAGTTTGCAAACAACATTCGCCATTAGCATCCGTAAACAGTCAACTTCTTTTAAAAATTACCGGCCAAAAGTTGATAAAAAACAAGAGATTGATCTGTAGAACAAATCAATCTCTTTGTAACAGTGACCTCGATAGGATTCAAACCTATAACCTTCTGATCCGTAG
>JBDTSD010000147.1:0-10857 GCA_039931355.1 Ginsengibacter sp. | reverse complement strand
CTTTAATCCAACCGCCATCAACTGCCAATGATTGACCTGTAATATAACTGGCCCGTTCACTTACTAAAAATGCAGCAGCTGCAGCAAATTCTGCAGTTGTTCCAAACCGTTGCATGGGAATTGTTTCTTTTATATCATTTACTTTTGGATTTTTCTCAACAAGATCCTTAAGGCGATTTGTATTGGTGTACCCGGGCATTAAATTATTGACCGTAATACCGTAGAGTGCGACTTCGTTAGATAGGCTTTTTACCAAACCTAATAAACTTGTTCTTACAGCGTTCGACGAGACCAGGTTATCCGCAGGTTGTTTTACAGTAATAGAGGTGATAGTTAGTATACGCCCGAAACGCTTTTCTTTCATAGCTGGTAACACTTGTTGAATAATATCTACCGCACTTAAGAAGAGCAAATTGTAAATGTGTTTCCAATCATCCATATTGAATTGTTCGAATGGGCCAGCAGCAGGGCCACCGCTGTTTGTTACCAAAATTTCGATATCGCCAAAGGCTTTCACGCTTTGTTCCACCAAATTTTTACGCTGGTGTTCGTCGGTAAGATCGCATACAAATGATACGACATTATTGGGAGAAATAGATTGAATTTCAGCTTCCGTTGCTGCTAATGCAACAGCGTCAGTGCCGCAAATAATAACCTTTGCACCTTCTTTTGCCAATTCAATCGCAACGGCCTTTCCCAATCCTTTGCTTGATGCCAGTACTAAGGCAACCCTGTTTTGTAATCCTAAATCCATTTCTTTCTTATTTTATTTTATAAATTTTTGCAAAGCTACTTTCTCAAATAATTATCCGAGCCATCTATCCAATCTTGTCTTGGAGGAGCAAAGGTGTCGATCTCTATCACTTTACCAATCATTAACGCTTTGTGCCGGCGATTTCCGGGGATTATGATTGTATCACCCGGTAATAAATCCAGGGGATTGTTTTCATCATCATCGAACCAAAACCGAAGTACGCCTTCAATTACTTCGCTGATCTGTTCATTTTCGTGTGAATGCCACGGCACTGTAAATCCATCTTCAAATTCCATTTTAGCGATCATTATTTTTTCCCCGTGAATAAATTGTCTTTTCATTTTCGCATTGACTTGTTCTGTCTCTACATTATTCCAATTTAGTTTTTCCATAGTTTTTATTTAATTGTCGAATAATAATTTATAAGTATCCTCACGTCCAGGAACCAGTAAATGGTTTGCTCATGTGCGAGAATGAAGTCAGCTTTTTTTCTGAAGCATAATGCAGTTCCATGTGATTATTCATGTGATAAAAGTACAAATCTCTTTTACATGCACATGCATAGTATTTTTATCCCCTGCCCGGTGAAGTACCGAAACCTAAAAAGAAAAATATATAAGATTTGCAACCTTCTTCTCTCTTATTTATTAGGAAAACTAAACATAACTTAGGGCAACTATTTCACTGCCTGAAATGGCAAAACATGAGGCAAATGATATTTGCATGATGACGACACAACCAAAACGGGTTGAGTAAAAAGAAAAGGATAGAAAAAGAAGTAGTGATATCAACTGCGTAGGTATGGAAATGCTCCTGCAAATAGCTTTATTCCGTTTAGTTTGGCGGATTAATCTTTACCTTTTAAAAATAATTTAATCGTCAGTAGATTTTTGAAATAAATAATTTAATAAAATGAAATCAAATCAGTAACAACCCGGGCCTTTGCAATCAGAGCCTTTATTATTCTTTCCTGCATCCTGGCAGGCGTTGCATCTGTAAAATGTGATGCCCAATCTATTGTAGGTAAATGGCACGGAACAGCTACCGCCAATTTCAAAATTGATAAAGCTACGGGCAAACAAACACCTGCATTAACACCAGAGCAACTGAAACAATAACCAGGCAACTGCAGCAAATGAATATAATGAAGTAATTGAATTGAAATCAATAATACTTATGTCAGTACGGTTTCCTCGAAGGGGCGAAACCCAATGGAGCATACAGAAAAATATTCCCTTTCAGGAAATAAATTAGAGATGAACATCGCTCCTGTACACAATGAGAAACCTGCTATCACTATTAAATCAATAACAGCCACTACTATGGTCTGGGATATGTTGCTTATGGGAAATAGGATGGAGATAACTTATACCAAAATCTAATTTAAAAAACCACGAATGAACAACAACAAAATAATATTTGTAACAGGTGGTACCGGCAACCAGGGAGGCGCAGTTGCAAGAAGCCTGGCTACCCGGGGCTTCGCGGTAAAAGTTCTTACAAGAAACCCTGGTTCAGCAAAGGCGTTGAATTTAAAAAACCTGGACATACAAGTAGTAAAAGGTGATCTAAATGATACCGCCTCTTATCGGGAATATTTAAAAGATGCATACGGAATATTCAGTGTTCAGGCTCTTGATAAAAATCCGGAAAGAGAAATCAAACAGGGATGTCAATTAGCAACGATTGGCAAAGAATCCGGGGTAAAGCATTTTTTGTATTCATCAGCATTAGGCGCTGAATTAAATACAGGCGTTCCACATATTGACAGTAAATTCAAAATTGAAAACCATGTTCAACAAACAGGTGTGCCATTCACTATTATCAGGCCATCTTCACTGTATGAAAATTTTTTAATACCACAGGTAAAAAAAGGAATATTGAAGGGAAAGCTTGTGCAGCCCATTAACAGGAAGACCATACTACAATATGTAGCTGCAGAAGATATTGGTAAAGCTGCTGCTAAAATATTTGAGAATGGTGAAACGTATATAGGCAGAATTCTTCCACTTGCTACTGAACAATTAAGTACTTCCGAAGTGGCACAAATTTTTTCTGAGGCGCTAAATAAAAACATTGAGTATAAAAAATTGCCTGCATTGATTGCAAGAATATTTTTAGGAAAGAGTATATATAAAATGTTTGAGTGGGCAAATGAAACGAACCGCTTTGTAATAGAAAACATTTACGTGACAAAGGAAGAATTTCCTGGCTTACTAAGTCTGAAAAAATGGATTGAAACCAATTTTAAATCCTGATAATTAAAATCGTTCATGGGATTAATCTTATACGCAGTTTACACATTTCTTGCCGCGTACAATGCGGGCAATATGATGACTTTGCAAATTCAGCATTATGGTATATATCCTTTTGTTGGCAAAGAAAATTTCAAAACTTATATGGTGGCAAATAACAAAGCAGCCCTTATTCCTTCAGTTATGCCAGGCCTTATAATGCTGATTTTAAGTATCATTTTATTTTTTGTGAGGCCCTCATTTGTTACATCACCTGAAGTTATTTTCTTTTTAGTTTTAAACGTTGTAGTATTTATTTCAACATTCAGGTGGCAACGCAAACTTCAGTCAGAAATGGCATCTGAAGGTTATGACGAATCAAAAATTAAATTGCTTATATCTACCAACTGGATTAGAGCAATAGCTTTTATTTTTTTAGGTGTTTCGACTAATTCGATTTTAGTAATGGCAGTATCATAGTGTAGGTACGGTCTTATATGCTCCAATTTATTAATTGGAAATTTCCCCGCTCTTTGCTCTTGCTTCCAGCATTCTTTTTAATTGATTCCGCCATAAGTCATCCTAGCATGGTGCGTTGATATTCTAATTCCTTTTAGTCCGCAGAAATCTCTAGCACTGCTATACTTCCAATCTTATTCTCTTGTAACAAAACCTGCCTGCACTGGGCTTTTGATGTCTAAAAAAATATAAAATTTCACCATGCAACTTTGTCAATGTTGAATTAAACAGCATTAAGATATACAACGTGCCCCTTCAATACTTTTTTGAACTTCCTATTTTTTAAGCCATTTTTGTGTGTATGAAAGAGAAAATAATTATCACAATTGACGGCTGGTCTTCATGTGGTAAAAGTACATTGGCAAGACAATTAGCAAAAAAACTGGGCTACTTATACATTGACAGCGGTGCTATGTACAGGGCGATTACGCTGTACTTTTTAAGAAACAATATCAACAGGTCAGATGAAAAAGAAATAAAAAATGCTTTAAAAAATATAAAACTGAAATTCATCTACAATGAGCAGGCCGGAAAATCTGAAATTTATTTGAACGATGAGAATGTTGAATACATAATCCGTGATCTTGTGATAGCTGAAAAAGTAAGCGATGTAGCCGCGATTAAAGAGGTGCGAAAGTTTGCAGTAGGCGTGCAGCAAAATATAGGAAGGGATAAGGGAATTGTAATGGATGGAAGGGACATTGGCACTACTGTTTTTCCCGATGCCGCGGTTAAGATATTTATGGTGGCAGATGAAGCGATAAGAGTGGAGCGCCGCTTTGCTGAAATGTATGAGAAGAATCCAAACATCAGCCTGAGGGAGATCAGGGCAAATATTGAAATGCGGGACTATATTGATTCTCATAGGGAAGTAAGCCCCTTACGAAAGGCCAAAGATGCTATTGTACTTGACAACACACGCCTCAGCGAAAAGCAACAACTTGAATTCGCACTAAACCTTGTAAAGAATTACATGGCAAAGGAAATAGACACATAACTTTTTCCGGAGAACATCAACTGAATTCTTTAATTATCTGCTCTTGTGTTTTTTGAACTTTGTAAAACCCGGCAATCTTGTTGATCACTTCTTCCACAAGCGCATCCGGGCAACTGGCTCCGCTCGTTATTAAAATTTTTACCGGTTTTTTTTCGGGTAGAAAAGCAAGGGTCTTTACTTCTATTTTTTTATGCAGGTCAAAATGATTTATTTCTTTAGATGAAACAATATCATCTGGTGATTGAATAAAATAGGTAGGAAGTTTCTCTTCACATAATTCTACAAGATGCGAAGTGTTGGAACTATTATACCCGCCTATTACAATTGCAAGGTCGGCTTCGGTTTGCAGCATCCCATACACAGCGCTTTGATTGTCCATTGTTGCGTAGCAAAGTGTATCCCTTGTATCCGCAAATCTTTCTGCTATATTCTCCTCTGTGAGATTGTATTTTTCCATCATCACAGTTTTCAAAAAATCGGCTATGGCTTGTGTATCGCTTGCCAGCATGGTTGTTTGATTTACCACCCCAATCCTTTGTAAATCCATTTCCACATCAAAATTTTCAGAAAACTGGCCGGCAAATTCAGCGTAAAAATTTTCGGGTGGTTTTTCTCCCTTAATATATTTTGAAAGTGCAATAGTTTCTTCCATATTCTTTACCACAACTGTTGGCGTGTTTATGGCGCTGTGGCTAAATGTTGCCCTTGTTTCCTCATGTTGCGGTTTGCCATGTACAACAATAGAATATTTATTTTTTGCGATTGCTTCTGCACGGTTCCAAACCTTCTCCACAAAGGGACAGGTTGTGTCATACTTTTCTATTTCAATACCTCTTTTCCTTAGCTTCTCTTCTATTTTTAAAGTTGTGCCAAAGGCAGGCACAATTACAATATCACCGGCTGATAAAGTTTCAAAAGGTATAATTACATTGCCTTTTGTATCCATTAAAAAACGGGCGCCTTTTTTTTTCAGGTCTGCGTTTACCTGCGGGTTGTGAATCATTTCACTTAACAAAAAGATATTCTTACCGGCGTTTTCTTCCAGCGTCCTGAATGAAATTTCTATAGCATTTTCTACACCATAGCAAAAGCCGAAGTGCCGGGAAAGATAAATATGTACTTTTCCAAAATCTAAAAAACTCGGAGTAAAATCTTTCTTTAATTTATCGTTTTCTTTGCGCATACTTTTAATAGCGCTTATTAACGGGCTGCGATAAAATAATGGAACATTAAATTTTTTCATGATTAGTATAAGCCCAAAGTTACAAAGAGCCAATCATGCATCAAGCCAATAAAAAATTAATAATTCTTAATTTTCAAATTTTAATCAAAATAATTTATGTCGCATAAACGCAAAGACCTCGTTCATCCTAAATGGAGTTATTCAGCAAATATTTATGAAGTAAACGTTCGGCAATACACACTGGAAGGTACTTTCGAGGCCTTTGCTAAACACCTGCCACGGCTGAAAGATATGGGTGTGCGTATTTTATGGTTCATGCCAATTACACCCATCAGTATTACCGACAGGCTTGGTTCCCTGGGAAGTTATTATGCCGTAAAAAATTATAAAGAAACGAACCCGGAATTTGGAACAATAAAGGATTTTAAAAAGCTCGTGGAAGAGGCGCACGAACTTGGTTTTAAAGTGATCATCGACTGGGTTGCCAACCACACAGGAAACGATCATCATTGGATTGAAGAACACCCGGACTACTATTGCTATAATGAAGATGGAACGCTAAATCACCCGCATGGATGGTCAGACGTAAGCGAACTGAATTATGGGAACAAAGACTTGTGGAAAGACATGATAAATGCCATGAAGTTTTGGATCAGGGAATGTGACATTGATGGTTACCGTTGTGATATGGCGCATCTTGTGGTCCTTGATTTTTGGATTGCCGCAAAAAGGAAACTTTCGAAAACTAAAAGCGGTTTATTCTGGCTCGGTGAATGTGAGCGCCCGGAATACCATGCGGTATTTGATGCCACTTACACCTGGCGATGGATGCATGCCTCCGAAGAATTTTATCATGGGAGAATGAAGCTGCAAGCCCTGCTTACGGTTTTATACAAGTCCGTTACGGAGTTTCCCGGCAATGCCTTCAGGGCGTACTTTACCAGTAATCATGATGAGAATAGCTGGAACGGGACACAATTTGAAAAGTATGGAGATGCAGCAAAGCTGATGTCCGTTTTCACCTGCACCTGGGATGGCATACCGATGCTTTATAGCGGGCAGGAATTACCGCTCAGAAAAAGATTGAAATTTTTTGACAAGGACCCGATAGAGTGGGACGGCAAATTTGAATTGCACGATTTTTATAAAGCATTACTTACACTTCACGGCGCTAATGATGCGTTGCGGGCTGGCGACGAAGAGGTTCTTACAAAAATTATTTCTCATCCTGACGATCATGAAATTTTTTCTTACCTGCGAAAGAAAGAGCAGCACCAGGTATTGGTTATTTTGAATTGCTGCAATGAACCACGGAATATGCAGGTGAAGGGTGTGCATGGTTTATTCCGAAATGTATTTGGAGGACGGGATATAAATTTTGATAACGAAGACCATGTTGATTTGCATCCGTGGGGTTATTTGGTTTTTGAAAAAATAGCGATGCTTTCGAAGGAATAAGTACTTTAATTTTAATTTTTCATCCAATCCAGCTATGCCATTCCTTCGATCATTTACAATTAATACAGAAAAGAAAAATCCTTTTCCTTTTAACATTCCGGCGGTAAAGTTTGCCAAAGAAATTCAATTGGATAAAAGGGTTACTATTTTTATTGGAGATAATAGTTGTGGCAAATCAACCTTATTGGAAAGCCTTGCACTCCAGCTTAATCTTCCGCTGATAGGTGGTTTTATAGGGAGACATGCCGGCTTTGAGGCAGCAAGGATACTGAAGCCTTATATGAAAATAGAATGGAAGCGTGAAACCAGCACAGGCTTCTTTTTCAGGGCTGAAGATTTCAGTGATTTTATTAATTCGGTAGAAAACGAAGATAAAAAGATTGCAGGTGATTTACATGAGCTGAAAGGTGTGGTAGATGATTATATCATTAAGCAGATGAGTGACAACATGAATTTCTCACTTCGCGAGATGCGCAAAAATTATGGAGAGAATATGCAGGCGTTCTCCCACGGCGAGGCCTATTTAAAAATATTACAAATAAGGTTGGGCGATAAAGGTGTTTATCTTTTAGATGAACCTGAGGCAGCGCTCTCACCGTTGAAGCAATTGTCGCTGATCTTTCTGATTCTTGAAGTGTTGAAAAATCGAAATACACAATTTATAATTTCAACACACTCACCCATATTGATGGGTATTCCCGAGGCATTGCTATATGAAATACGTGATGAAAGTATGGAGCAGGTAAGTTATAATGAAACTGATCATTACAGGATTACCAAAACTTTTTTAGATAACCCGGATTATTATTTGAGAGAGAGGTAGCCGTCGGCACAGCAGGTCAAACGGCGGTTAGTTTTATCCAATGCCGCCTTCTTTGCCATAAAAAAACCACGGCGAATAACCGTGGCTTTTCTAACCTGTTCAAATATATTATTCTCCTGAATTATCAAGCACTAAGGGATAATCATATGGCTCGCTATAACCCGGATAAAACCCGGTGATAGTTACTTGTTTATCGCTGCCGATAATTGACCGCAATTCCTCCACTGATCTTACATCTTTGCCATCTGCCTTTGTTATAATAAAGCCATCCCTCATCCTTGTTTGATCGTTGATGGCACCGTCGTTTATTTTTTTAACTATTACACCACCATTTAATCCATATTCCTTGGCTTTTTTTGCATCAAGCGTTACCAGGTCAGCGCCCAACTTATCCAACATTTCATCGGCTTTTACTATATCAAAATTACCGGCACTGTTTTTTAAAGTGACTTTCATCGTACTCGGCACCCCATCTCTTTCAATCGTTACATCTATCTTATCGCCCGGCTTGTAATTACTCAATTGTTCCTGCAGTTCAGAGCCAGAGTTGATATTCACGTTGTTTATTTTTCTAATGACGTCACCCTTTTTTATTCCTGCTTCTAAAGCAGCACCGGTTTTTGTAAGATCTGTTATATATATTCCATCAACATTTAAAGGAACTTTTGCTTGTTGCTTTTCCTGGTCAGATAGTGCCCCTGCATCAACAAACATTGCTCCTAAAAATCCACGTTGAACACTGCCATACTTTATAAGATCGTTAATTACTTTCTTTACAATATTTACCGGTATCGCGTACGAGTAACCATTGTAATAGCCGGTAGGGGATGCAATGGCAGAGTTTATTCCAATTAGCTGGCCATTTGTATTTATCAATGCGCCACCGCTATTACCCATATTCACCGCTGCGTCAGTTTGTAAAAATGATTCTACTGCCATACTGCGCCCACCGGTTTTATCTCTGTTTAATCCCAAAGACCTTGATTTTGCACTAATAATACCTGCCGTCACAGTGGCATCAAGATTAAGAGGATAGCCAAGTGCCAACACCCACTGGCCAATTTTCACGTCATCAGAATTTCCATAAACTATAAAAGGTAAATTCTTAGCATCTACTTTTACTATGGCAAGATCATACGAAGGATCGGCCCCGATAACTTTGGCGGTATATGTTTTTCTATCGCTAAGTGTTACTGTCACTTTATCTGCACCAGCAACTACGTGGTTGTTGGTTACTATATATCCATCATCACTTATTATAACGCCAGATCCTGAAGCCATAGAAGGCATCATGCGCTGGCGCCCACCTCCATTCCCAAAAAACTGGTTGAAAAGATCATCGTCTCCAAACAGATCGGAGAAAGGGTTTTTTTGATTGGGCAAATTATTATTTACCTGTCTTGGGTTTGTTGTTGTTTTGATATGCACAACTCCCGGAATAGCGGCTTCTGCTGCCTGTGTAAAATCTGCAGGGCCGGGAGTGGGATTTCCCTTCTCATCATAAAAGCCTGCATACTTATAATTGGCAGGAATATTTACCGCCTGGAAATTTGGATTGTTGCTATTGTGATTGTAAGCATTGTACCCAAAGAGTACACCCACAGTCGTAAGAGCACTTATAATCACTGTAAAAAAGACATTCTTCGTTTTCATTTATGGAAATTTTTATTAATAATCTGATCGTTAATTAATGCATCAAATCTCATGCTAAGAATTCTAAAATTACTCAATACTTTTTACTAACTAAATACCGCTGATTTACGTTTAACAATTAATTAGAAAGAATTTCGTAGATCCTGCTTTTTATTTGTTGTAAGGAAATAATTTCGTTTCCCTTCTCCCATTATAGTCGCAGCGTCATAAAACAATTATATCACAAGCTCAATAAAAACTGCATTGTATCAATGTTGTCAGGATAATCTTTTAAACCCGGCTGCTGCGAGGAACCAAACGATATGCCGCCTTCACCTATCATACATTGAATATCTTTGTTATTTTTTAACTGCTTAAGTACCTCCTCTTTCTTCTTGTAAAATGAATAGTTAAGCTGGCTAACCCCGGAAAATATATTGCCAGATTCTACCAATACGATGCTTTCATTAGTCATGTAAAATTTGCTGTTCATGATTAATAACGCCAGGTGGTAATCATAATTGTTCTTATATTTTGAATGATCCGCGAAATAGCTATATTTTTTTAGTGAATCAAGCAACGGTATAAAATCATATTTTTCGGGAACAAAAATGTGCGTGATGTTCCTGCAGCCAAGGCCAAAAAAGGTTTGCACATCATCAGCAAGCAGGCTGAGTTCTTCTGCTGATTCTTTTCCTGTTAACACGGCTACGGAAGTCTTATTGCTCCTGATTACAGAAGGGTATTTACCAAAATAATAATTAAAATACCTGGCAGAATTATTACTGCCGGTAGCAATGTATGCATCGCAATCTTTCAGTATATCAGCCACCTGCACAGCATTTGAGATTTTGCTATTCCACTCGTTCAGTTTTTTTAGAAGATAAGGAAACAGGACCTCATCTTTTTCGGAGAGTTTTACTTTTTGGTAGTGGCCACTTATAAACGCACAAAGGAAATCATGAAAGCCAACGAGTGGAATATTTCCCGCCATAACAATGCCGATCGTTTTAGGAGCGATATTGTCATCGAGATGATAGACTTTTATCCACTCGTTCAGGTTCTTTTTATCAAGAAATTGTAAAGCAATATTTTTCAAGGCAATATTTACAAATTCCTCCGTAAACCATTTGTTTTTATCGAATGCCTTTTTCTTAGCATCCCTCAGTTGTTCATCATCCGCGGTTAAATATTTCCCGAGCTTTACCATTAAATCAATTCTTTCGGCTAAATTCATCTACTGAATAATTATGTGTT
>JBDTSD010000146.1:0-10858 GCA_039931355.1 Ginsengibacter sp. | reverse complement strand
AAGATAAATAATCGGGAAGCAGTTGCTTATGATAATTTTGCGAAGCTGATTTATCTTTCTCGGGGCAGTCAAAAGATAATAGTAAGAAGAACGTCTGAAGAAGGGTGCCAATTAGGAACTATGGTATCGATACGGTTTAAGACAGAAGAAGTAATTTATATTGATTCTTCTTCGGAGAAAATCATAGGAAAAATTTTCTAAAGAAAGTAATGCATCACCGGCCAGGTCTTTTGCCTAAGATATGAATGATGATAAATTATCATTACAGGCTAAAATCTATGAAATACTTTCAAAATAATCTTAGTAGTGTGCATCAAATTCCTACTTTTACTTGTCTTTAGTGAGTTGGCCTTATTATTTCATTTCAACATCTTTTTTTAAAACCCATTGTTTATGATTGCTAAAACGACCGCCCGGTCTTCAAAGGGATTTGCCTACTGGCTTTTACATATTATATTTCTAATTACTTCCTTTCTTCCTTTAATGAGTTTTGCCCAGGCCGTAATCGTTTCCGGAACGGTAATAGGCGCGGATGGTACAAGCATTGCCGGTGTGACCGTGCAGGAAAAAGGTACTAAAGGGGGTACTGCTACCGATGCATCCGGCAAATTTTCCCTAAGTGTAAGCAGCGCCAATGCGACATTAAATATTTCATCACTTGGCTATAAATCCCAGTCTATAGCGCTGCAAGGCCGGAGCGATGTTACAGTCGTTCTCGAGGGTGAAGGCGCCAAGCAGCTTGAGCAGGTGGTGGTAATTGGATATGGTAGTGCCCAAAAGAAAGATTTAACGGGGTCAATAGTAACTATTAAAGGAAAGGAAATCGCCGATAAGCCTTCTGCAAACCCATTATCATTGTTGCAGGGAAAAGTTGCCGGCTTATCAATAGTAAATTCGGGCCGGCCCGGTGCAGAGCCGGATGTTAGAATCAGGGGCACCAATACGATTAATGGCGTAAAGCCGGTTTACATTGTTGATGGTATCTTGAATGACAACATTAATTTTTTAAACCCGGCAGATATTGAATCTATTGAGGTTTTAAAAGACCCATCTTCCCTGGCTATATTTGGTGTGCGTGGCGCCAATGGAGCGATTGCCATTACTACTAAAAAAGCAAAGGCCGGTCAATTACTTGTGAATCTAAACTCGTCGGTGGGAATTAAAAAAGTACAGGACAAAATAAAATTGACTAATGCGGCGCAATTTAAAGAGTTATATACTGAGCAGTTAGCCAACCAGGGAGGCACGTTTGATTATTCTCTCTGGAATGCAAATACTAACTGGCAGGATGAAATTTTCCAGGATGGAGTAATTAATTATAATAATATAAGTATTACAGGGGCTACGGAAAAAAACAGATTTTATATGGGTCTTGGCTATATAAATGAAGAAGGTATCATTAAACATGAACAGCTAAAAAAATATACGCTCAACTTTAGTGACGAGCTTAGAGTAACTAAAGGATTAAGATTTGGTATAACCATGAATGCTTACAGAGCCGAACTTCCATTGCCTCAGGGCCAGGCTGAAGGTGCGGTTGGATCGGCAATACGAGCTGCACCTATAGCCCCTGTTCTTGACCCCGCAACGGCTCTGTACCATACGCTCCCGTCTTTTCAGAGAGCGCAGGTATTTAATCCGTTAGTAGGTGTTGAAGATGGAAAAAATACATTTATTGGACGCGAATACAGAGCTGTAGGGAGCATTTATGGTGAAGTTGATTTTCTTAAAAACTTTAATTTCAGGGTTCAGTTATTTGCTGATTATGGTTTCAATACTTCCAGGTCTTATCAGCCTATTATAGTTGTTTACAATCCGGAGATCGTTGGTAATGATAAAAGGGATACATCCAGTAGATCTACTTCAGTGGCGCAAAGCCAGGACATATATCCAAAAACACAAATGGATTACCTTTTAACTTTTAAGAAAAATTTCGGTGGACATAATCTTTCACTACTTGGCGGTGTCACAACTTACTACAGGGCATTTGAGGGAACGAGTTCTTCAGTTCAACAGGGAACATCACAAATAATTCCAAACAATCCCGATAAGTGGTATGTAGATGCTGTTGGCGATCCTTCTACAAAAAGAGGATCAGGTAGCTCATGGGAAGACGCCTCTCTCTCTTTTCTTGCCAGGGCCCTTTACAACTTTGAAAATAAATATTTAATTAATGCTTCTTTTAGAAGGGATGGCAGCAGCCAGTTTTACCGCCTCGGCAACCAATGGAAAAATTTTGGCGCTGTGGGTGTAGGTTGGGTAGTAAGTAAAGAGAACTTTTTTGAAGGGCAGCACTTCCTGGATTATTTAAAACTTAAAGGTTCCTGGGGAATATTAGGAAATAAAAATATTGATGACAGGTATCGTTATCCTGCTTATCCAACACTTACAAATGCAAACTCCGGTGTTTTTGGTAATAACATTGTTCCCGCATTGGAAAGAGAATATATCCCTGATCCGAATCTTAACTGGGAAACTGTTCATTCTTATGAAGCTGGATTAGAGTTGAACACATTTAAAAACAGCTTGCATTTCGAAGCAAATTATTACAACAAGGTAACCAAAGATGTATTGACACTTATCGCAGGCCCATCCGGTACATTACCCGGGCTCGGGAATCTTGGTGAAGTAGCAAATAGCGGTTTTGAATTCTCTGCCAGCTATAACGCAAAAATTGCCAGGGATATTGATTTCAATGTTTCGGGAAACTTCACGACGATTAAAAATAATGTCAATAAATTGAATAAAACCGGCTTTGAAATCATTAATGGTGCGGCGAGAACTACTGCCGGTTTCCCAATTGGATATTTTTACGGTTATGTGAGTGATGGTATTTACCAATCTAATACTGAAATAGCTAAAAGCCCTGTCAGTAAAATCGGTATTGTTCAACCCGGTGATATAAAGTATAAAGATATAAATGGTGATGGAGAGATAACTACTGATGACCGTACCGTGATAGGTAATCCAACTCCTGATTTTACGTATGGTGGTTCTGTATCCTTTGCCTATAAGGGAATTGATCTTGGAATTGATATGCAAGGCGTATATGGTAATGAGATATATCGGGCCTGGAACCAGGGTACATTTGCAGACTTTAATTATCAAACAGAACGACTGGACCGCTGGAACGGCCCGGGAACATCAAACTGGGAACCGATACTGAGCACAAAAAGAGCGGTGAACTATCAAAATTCAAATTACAGGATAGAAGATGGCAGCTTTTTTAGAATAAGAAATCTACAATTAGGATATACGTTTGGAGAAAATATGTTAAGTAAGGCAAAAATTAAATCATTGCGTATTTATTTAAACGCTCAAAATCTTGCCACATTTGCTAACAATACAGGATATACACCAGAAATTGGAGGCAGCTCAACTGCATTTGGGGTTGATAACGGCACCTACCCGGTTCCTGCCGTATATTCTGTAGGTATCAATTTAAATTTTTAAAAAATTCACAATATGAAAAAAGTTAGTATGATTAAATGGAGTTTGCTGCCGGTAATTCTTTTTACACTAATGGTTATTTCTTCGTGCAAAAAGAATTTTCTTGACAGGCAGCCATTAGGAAGGTATATCGAAACTGATATCCCGGCAGGATCGTATGATAGTAAGATATTTGCAACCTACTCCCTCCTTCGGGCCGGTGGCTTTAATAATCATTTATATCTGGGTATTATGGAATTCAGATCAGATGAAGCGGATAAGGGGAGTTCAGTTTCTGATGGAGCAGATCAAGCTCAGATGTTTGATGAATTTCAGTATGATAAAAGCAATGGAGGCATACAGGAATTCTGGACTTCGCATTATGCGCTGATTATTGCTGCCAATTCAATCATTTCAGACATTGATTCTCTAGGTTTAACTGATCCTAATACATTAGTAAACAAAGCTGAAGCAAAATTTATGCGGGCTTATGCTTACTGGGATTTAGTAAGAGCTTTTGGGCAGGTTCCAAAAATTGATTTTAAAATAAATGATGCTGCTGACGTAAACAAACCTAAGGCAACAGAAGATCAGATATTCACCCTTATTGATGCTGATTTGCAGGAAGCCGCCGCTACATTACCTCTTACGTGGGATGCTCAATATAACAGCAGGTTGACAAAAGGCGCTGCCATGTCCTTGCAGGCTAAAGCTGCTCTCTGGCGGAGTAATTGGGCGGGAGCTTTAGGCTTTTGTAAACAGGTTATTGGCCTAAATCGCTATAGCTTGGTAAGTGATTATGGAAGCCAGTTTAGAAACACAGGCGAAAATGGGCCTGAATCCATATTCGAAATACAGGCATATTATACGCCAACCTTAGATTTAGGAATTCAGTATGCCCAGGTGCAGGGTGTAAGAGGAGCTGGTCAATGGGATTTGGGTTGGGGTTGGGATGTACCAACTCAAAAATTAGTGGATGAATATGAGACAGGCGATCCACGCAGAGTTGCTACCATTCTATATTCCGGCCAGGTTGATCCTTTGTACGGTGAGAATGTGCCGCCGGTGCCAACGGTGCCTCAGCCATATTGGAATAAGAAAGTATATACTAACCCTGCAGATCGTCAAAGTTTAAATAATCGTTTCGGCAATTGGATGGATCATAGAATTATAAGATATGCGGATGTATTGCTTATGGCTGCAGAAGCTGCAAATGAAATGGGGGGAGCCCAAAATACTACGGATGCACTTGCCTGGCTGGAAATGGTAAGAGCGAGAGCAAGAGGTACTGCAAACATTTTACCGGCTGTTACAACTACAGACCAGACGTTACTCAGGAATGCCATCAGGCATGAACGTTTTGTAGAAATGGCTATGGAGGAGCAGAGGTTTTATGACCTGGTGCGATGGGGAATTGATGTCACGGTTTTGCCAGTCTCGGGAAGTCCTTTGTATCAGGTGAAACATAGACTATTACCCATTCCCCAGGGAGAGATTGATAAATCGGGCGGCGTATTAAAACAAAATCCGAATTATTAATTTTTTAAAAACTAATAAATCTTACAATATGAAATTTTATAAAAATTTATTGATTGGAATCTCGGTGATGTTTATTGCTTCGCTGGTTATTACTTCTTGTCAAAAACTTGAAAGACCCGCATTAGGAGAAGTTATTCTTGATCCAGGGCCGCCACCCCTTCAAATATTAGGCGCTAAAAGTTATTGGCCCTTTGATGGCACTGTAACTGACACAGCGGAGTATAAACTCACTACCGTTGCGAACAATGTTTCGTTTGTACCAGGAGTAACTTATGTATTGGGTGTATCTGGTGGGAGTGCTGCGCAAATAGGGGCAGGCGGTTATGTAGCAATTCCAAACTTAAACAGCAGTCTTAAAGCCCCGGGAAGTTTGTCTCTTGCCTTTTGGATGAATGGTGCCACTGGTCCCATTCAAGGGGGTGCTCAGGGAATATTTGCTATTTCAAATAGCACACAGTTTTGGGGAAACCTGGAGATATTTTTGGAGAATTATGTTGACGCGGCTGACCCAAATGCAGTATTTATGAAAATACACATGTTTAATGCAAATGTTGCAGGTGGAGGAGAGCAGTGGATACAAAACGATGATGTAAAGTTGAAAAATGTTTTAGGAAAATGGACACATATTGCTTTAACCTACGATGCAGCTACATCAAAATTGTCGTTGTATAAAGATGGCATGCCAACTGCGGTAAATAATTTGGTACTTGGTGGCGGCACTTATGGCAACTTGAAATTTGATAATGCATCCGGAATGGTGCTTGGTAGTTTTGCCTTTCAAACTAACCCGAGCCTTACCAATCATGGTCCTGAAACATGGGCCAAGTCATTTAATGGAGCACTTGATCAATTCCGCATTTATGATAAGGCGCTATCTGCTGCTGAAGTAAGTAATTTATATACGAATAAATTATAAGCAAATCATTTTTTTTGGGGGGTTGCATTCGTCCAATGCAGCCCTTTGTTATTTTAAAAAAAATTTAATCAACTTTTGCTGACATGTACAACGCCTTTTTTATAACTATAATATTTTAAATACGGAGTCATGCCTGTAAAAAAGGTAGGTATTATTGGGATTCTATGTTACCTGATATTTTTCATTTCCTGTAAAGACCAGGGAAAAATATTTGAATCACTCTCACCTTCGAAAACTAATATCACCTTCATCAACCATTTACCACAGCAGCCAAATTTCAACATACTTTATTATTTATATTATTACGAAGGTGGCGGAGTAGCAACAGGTGACATTAATAATGATGGCCTGCCCGATATTTATTTTACTGCTAATACACCAGGGAATAATAAACTATATATTAATAAAGGAAATTTCGAATTCGAAGACATAACAGCAAAAGCAGGTGTGGCAGGCATTTCCGACTGGTGCAGTGGCGTAACCATGGCAGACGTAAATGCGGATGGATGGCTGGATCTTTATGTTTGTGCTGTAAGCCAAAAATTGAATTTGAAAGGACATAACCAATTATTTATTAATAACCATGATGGCACATTTACAGATAAGTCTGCAGAATATGGATTAGATTTTTCATGTTACTCTGCACAAGCTGTTTTCTTCGACTATGATCATGATGGTGACCTCGATTGTTACCTGCTGAATGAGAGCGACAGGCCGAATCAAAATATTGTAGATACTTCACATCGCAGAAAGTATGATACATTATCAGGCGATAAGTTATTGCGAAATGACTTAAATACAGCAACAAAAAAATTTACGGATGTTTCTGTATCTGCCGGCATATACCAAAGTAATTTAGGGTATGGCCTGGGGTTAGCTGTAAGTGATCTTAATAACGATGGATGGGAAGATATTTATGTAGGTAATGATTTTCATGAAAATGATTATTATTATGTGAATAATGGTGATGGAACTTTTACAGAAAGCGGCGCTGAACATTTTCATCATTACAGCCGCTTTAGTATGGGTAATGACATTGCGGATTATAATAATGACGGACAATTGGATGTGATAACTGCAGATATGCTTCCCGGTGATGAAAAAATTTTAAAAACGTATGGCAGCGATGAGAACCCTGATATTTATAATTTTAAAGTTATAAAGAACGGGTTTCAATATCAGTATTCAAAAAACTGTTTGCAACGCAATAATGGTAACGGCGGAAGTTTTAGTGAAACATCCTTACAAAGCGGTATTGCGGCCACAGATTGGAGTTGGAGTCCCTTATTAGCAGATTTTGACAACGATGGTAATAAAGATTTGTTTATTTCAAGTGGCATTGTAAAACGTACTACGGATTTAGATTATGTTCGTTTTGTATCGAATGCCTACATGCAAAAGCAATCCAACCCTTCTTTAGACCTCGATGCCGAGGCTCTTGAAAAAATGCCTGAAGGTAGCTCACATCCCTTCTTATACAAAGGCGATGGAAACCTTTCTTTTAAAGATGTAAGCAGTGACTGGGGCACAGGAAATATGAAAGGCTTTTATAATGGCGCCGCTTATGCTGATCTTGATAATGATGGTAACCTTGACCTCGTGATCAATTGCATTGATGCGCCCGCTGTTGTTTTAAAAAATAATGCGCCTAAGAAAAACTATATCTCCATTTCTTTCAAAGGGGATGCCCTCAATACTTTTGGCATAGGCAGCAAAGCTTATGTTTTTCAAAAAGGAAAATCCGATAGCTATCGGATGCAATACCAGCAACTAATGCTTACAAGAGGCTTTCAATCTTCAAGCGATACACGCTTGCATTTTGGCCTTGATTCCACTTCCGTTATTGACAGCATTCTGATCGTATGGCCCGATCAGAAATACCAGGTCTTGAAAAACGTGCAGGCAAATAAGCAGATCACAGTTCAGCAAAAAAATGCTTCCGGAACTTTTATATATGCTGATCATTTTAAGCCTGCTCCATTGTTTTTAAACAATATCAGTGATTTGCTTACAATACCCTGGAAGCATGAAGAAGATAATTTTTTCGATTATAATGTTCAATATTTAATTCCTCATGCTGAATCAACCCGCGGCCCTAAAATAGCAACTGCGGATGTGAACGGGGATGGGCTGGATGATCTATATGCATGTGGCTCCACCGGCCACCCGGGAGCCCTTATGATCCAGCAAAAGAATGGTTCATTTATACAATCTGACACGGCAACATTTGCTGCAGAAGCATCATGCGAAGATGTGGATGCGGCATTCTTTGATGCTAACAGTGACGGCTACCCTGATCTTTATGTAGTGAGCGGTGGTAATGAGTATTCAGGTAATAATGTTTCACTTGCCGACAGGCTTTACATAAATGATGGCAAAGGGTACTTTGCCAGGTCAGTTAAATCTCTTCCGTTAATATTTCAAAACAAGTCGTGCGTAACAATAGCGGATGTTGATCATGATGGCGATTCAGATATTTTTATTGGTACATTAGCTGATGCCAATGCCTTTGGCATTCCGCAAACTTCCTATTTATTGCTGAATGATGGCAAAGGACATTTCACAATTGCTAATGAAGATATTATTTCTCTCAAGAATATTGGCTTAGTAACCTGCGCAACCTTTGCTGATATAAATAATGATGGCTGGAAAGATTTAATAGTTGCCGGGGAATGGATGCCCATTACAATTTTTATAAACAAGAAAGGAAAATTTACAAAATCAATTATTCCAAACTCAACGGGCTTATGGCAAACGGTTTTTGCAGATGATGTGAATGGCGACGGCAATATTGATTTCTTTGCAGGCAACTGGGGGTGGAATAATAAATTCTGGATTGGTAAAGATGGCCCCCTCAATTTGTATGTCCATGACTTTGACGCCAATGGAAAAGTAGAACAATTGCTTTCCTATTTTTCGAAAGGAAAGGAGTATCCTTTTCTTCCAAAAGACGAGGTGGAGCGGCCGTTACCTTTACTTAAGAAGCATTATCTTTCATACTCTGAATATGCAGGTGTGGAAATGAAAGATGTCTTCTATGGATGGATCGATACTGTAAAGCCCTATCACGCGGAGCGCCTGGGCTCAGCAATATGTTATGGTGATGGCAAAGGAAGTTTTACAATTGAAGATTTGCCTCCGCAACTTCAGTTGAGCCCAATATTTACTTTTCAAAAGATGAAAACTCCCGGTAATTCGCCGATATATATTTCCGGTGGAAACTTTTTCGATGTTATCCCTTATGAAGGCAGGTACGATGCACAGCCATTGGCACTTTTTAGAATAGACAACAATATAGTGAATATCATTCCTCAAATAAATTTATCGGATGTAGAAGGCCAGGTAAGGGATTTAAAATGGCTGCACTCCGCTAAATATGGAGATGTAATGACGGCGGCGAGAAATAATGATGAGATGGTGTTATTTGGAATAAAAAAATTATTTTGAACACCATTGGAATTTTCTATATTAATATTAAAAATGTTTACCTGTGAAACATAAACATATTTTCTTAATCTTATTTATATTTTTTTCCTGTAGTAAGAAAGGCAACGACGGATCAACTAATCCGCCACCACCGCCGCCTCCAAAGGATTTCAATTTTAAAAGTTCAGCAATAAGTAATAGCTCGAATAACTTCAATATTTACAAAGATGTGTCGGTTAATCCCACCATTAAATTGTCATATGATGGCCCTATAAAGAGCGCTACTGTTTTATCGGCGATATTATTTAATGATAATGCAGGTGCTTCTGTTGCCTTCACAAGCCAACTCTCAAATGGAGACAGCAGCATAATTATTAAAGCTTTTCCTCCGCTGAAATATCTTACAAAATATAATCTTTCCATTAGCACTTCTTTATCATCCGCACAGGATGTTCATTTAAAGAGCGGGACTACAATTACCGTGTCAACCGGTATTGATTCAACCGACAAATTTGCCCGCATAAGTGATAATGCTTTACTCGATCTCATTCAGCAACAAACCTTCAAATATTTTTGGGATTTCGGGCACCCGGTTTCGGGTATGGCAAGGGAAAGAAATACTTCAGGTGAAACAGTGACTACGGGTGGTACCGGCTTCGGGGTAATGAGTATTATTGCTGAAGTGAGCAGGAATGTAATTACAAGAACCCAAGGGGTGCAAAGAATAAATACAATCGTAGATTTTCTTCTGAATAAATGCACACGATATCACGGCGCGTTTTCTCATTGGATAAACGGAACAACCGGCGCAACGATTCCCTTTAGTGCTAATGACGATGGCGGTGACCTCGTAGAAACTTCATTGCTCATGCAGGGGCTTTTATGCGCAAGGCAATATTTCAATACTGCAGATCCTACTGAAACTTCTTTAAGAAATAATATAAATACTCTTTGGGATGGAATCGAGTGGAACTGGTATCGCCAGGGAGGTCAAAATGTTTTATACTGGCACTGGAGCCCTAATTATGGCTTCCAGATCAACCAGCAAATAAAGGGATGGAATGAGGCTTTGATTGTATATGCCCTCGCGGCATCTTCAAATACTGATTCTATACCATCAACCGTCTATCATAATGGATGGGCATCTAATGGCGGAATAAAAAATGGAGCTACTTATTTTGGAGTGCAACTTCCCCTGGGCCCAAATCTTGGCGGCCCGTTATTCTTTTCGCATTATTCATTTCTCGGAATAAATCCGCATAATCTTACAGACGCTTATGCAGATTACTTTGCACAAAACACTTCACACAGCCTGATCAATTATAATTATTGCGTTGGCAACCCTAAAAACTTTTACAGCTATAGCGATATGAATTGGGGACTTACTGCAAGCGATGATAATATATCAGGTTACAAGGCGCATGCTCCGGACAATGATGATGGTGTAATTACCCCTTCTGCAGCAATATCGTCTTTACCATATACACAAGCCGAATCAATGAAGGCTTTAAAATTTTTCTATTATACATTGGGTGATAAACTCTGGAA
>JBDTSD010000145.1:0-10881 GCA_039931355.1 Ginsengibacter sp. | reverse complement strand
AAAAAATTCTGCAGCTCAGGGAACTTGCTTTAAAAGAAGTAGCTGGCCAGGTAGAAAGAAAAGTAGATTATCATATTACCACAAAACAAACTCCATTTCGTCATGATAATCTTTTAGCCTGTATCTCTTCCAATCATGAAATTGGCCAACGGATCATACGCAAAACTGCAAGGCTGGCATCTTATTATAATAGTAAATGGTATGTGTTATATGTGCAGTCTAATAAAGAATCCGCAGATAAAATTCCTTTAGCGGCACAAAGACATTTAATTAATAATTTTAAAAATGCAACCGAGTTAGGTGCTGAGGTAATTCAAAAAAAAGGAAAGAATATTGCTTCATTAATAATTGAAACAGTAAATGAAAAAGGCATAACCACTATTTGCCTGGGTAAGCCGCATCTAAATCTTTTCCAGATCATGCTGCGCACAAGCATATTTAACCAATTGTTGAAAACCCTTTCTAAAAATAATATTGATCTTGTAATACTTTCCTGATGGCATTAAATGTAAAAAATAAAATATGGTTCGGTACTTTATTCCTGTTCCTGCTGTTATTATTAATGGGCGGCGTTGGAATTTATTATATGGCTAAATTAAAAATCGAAAACAAAAATGTGCTGCGGGATAATTATAAAAGCCTGATGTATTGCCACACTATGCAGCAACAGTTGAGCAGCATTTCAACTAACTATGTGGAGGCTGTTAAAAATTTTGAAAATTCCTTAAAACTACAGGAGAACAATGTTACAGAGCCGGGCGAAGATAAAATAACCGATGATTTACACAATCAATTTAATAAACTGAAATCGGGTGATACCATGAGCCGGCAGGTTGCCATCATCCAGGAAAAATTGCAGCACATTTTGTCGTTAAATATGAACGCCATTCAAAGGAAAAGCACCATGGCGCAGCAAACGGCGGAGGATGCGCTCACCATTATTGTTGCTTTAGGCACCACGGTTTTTTTGTTAGCTTTTACCTTTCTTGTAAATTTTCCATCAATTGTTACCAAACCTATTACTGCCTTAACGGAAGCGATAAAAGAAATTGCCAACAAAAATTATAAGCATCGCGTTCACATAGACAACCATGATGAATTTGGAAAATTGGCAAACGCATTTAATGAAATGGCTGCACGCCTTGAATATTTTGAAAGCAGTAACTTAAATAAATTATTATTTGAAAAGAGCAGGGCCGAAGCCGTGATTAATAGTTTAAAAGATGCAAGTATTGGCGTAGATAAAAACAACTGCGTACTGTTTGCGAACCACCAGGCATTGCAGCTCTTAGGCTTGCGCTCCGAAGACGTAGTAGGAAAATCAGCGGATGAAATAAAAACCAAAAATGATCTTTTTGGATTTTTGATGGATAAAGAAGGATCAACGCCCTTTAAAATTGTGATGGAAAACAGGGAGAATTATTTTATGAAAGAAGTGATTGAGGTAGAACAGGGCGATGGAAAAAATAAAGTAATCGTTTTAAAAAATATCACCTCTTTTAAAGAATTGGATGTAGCTAAAACGAATTTTATATCAACGATATCGCACGAATTAAAAACACCTTTGGCGTCATCTGACTTCAGTTTAAAATTATTGGATGACGAACGTATAAGCAAACTTTTGCCCGAGCAAAAAGAACTTATCTTAAATCTAAAAGAAGATAACCAGCGCATGCTTAAAATATTAAGTGAACTGCTCAACATGTCACAGGTAGAAACAGGCAAAATACAAATGGACATTCAAAAAGTGGATCCTTACCAAATCATTGAAAATGCCATTCATGCCGTAGCCGTTAATGCGAAAGAAAAGGGAATAACCATCATAAATAACCAGGATAAAAATTTACCATCGATAGAAGCAGATGCAGATAAAACAACCTGGATACTGAATAACTTTTTGACCAATGCCATCAAGTATTCTTATACCAATGGTACAATAGAAATAAAAGTATTTCGACAAAATGGCGATCTTATTTTTTCTGTTACAGATCATGGCCCCGGTATTGAAAAGCAATATTTACCCCGGTTGTTTGAAAGATATTTCCAGGTACCGGGCTCAAAAGAAAAAGGAACTGGCCTGGGTTTAGCCATATCAAAAGAATTTGTAGAAGCGCAGCATGGAAAGATTTGGGTAGAGAGCGAAATAGGCAGTGGGTCTATGTTTAATTTTAAGTTGCCGGTTAAATAATGATATTTCATAAATATCTTTTTAATCATTTATGTTTTTTAGCAACAGGCGCATTTATGCATAAATCAATTGCAGGCAAATACCATGGTGTTAATGAAGACTTCCCTTTGTTAGTATTCCTCTTTAAAATAAAAAAAAATCCTGATAGCAAAAAGAAGCAGCCGAAGGTTGTGTGTTAGTGCGGATGAGCTGATGGCCAGATTTTTAATGAACATCAGCAGCGACTTGAAATATAATCTTAATGCATGATTCGTGAGAGCATCAAACTTTTTTTGTTAAACTGTCCACTTTCCCACACCCACTGTTCGAATTCGAACACTTTCCTATTCTTCACTCGCAACAAAATGTTCTGTTTCAGTAAAATACATCATTGGTACATTGATTGAAAAGTGTTTGGCGGGGATAATATTTTTTTAATAAACGGATTTAAAACATACAGCATTACCCAAACAACAGTCTATGTTTAAAAATTATTTCAAGGTCGCTTTACGAAATTTAAGAGCGAACAAAGCTTTTACGTTCATCAATATTTTTGGTCTTGCAATCGGCCTTACGTGTTTTATGTTTATCGCCGTATTTGTGTATAGCGAGCTCAGTTATGACAGATATCCAGCGGATGCTAAAAATATTTACCGGGTTATATTGTCCGCTACCGGCAATGGCGACGTAGCCCGGTACCCAAATGTTGATAATGCCGTAGGTGAAGGTATGAAGGAAGCGTTCCCTGAAATCAAAGCATCGGCAAGGGTTTCGCCGGCAAGTGATTTTGTAAAGTATGGTGACAAAAATTTTAAGGAAGAACATCTTGCCTTCGCAGATTCCAATTTTCTGCGAATGTTTTCAATCCCGCTGATAAAAGGAAATGAGGCAAGTGCATTGGTAGAACCTAACAGCATAGTTATTTCAAAGGATTTTGCAAAGAAATATTTTGGTAATGAAGATGCCATAGGCAAATCGTTGGTAATCGGATTACATGATGCGGTTTATAAAGTGACCGGCGTGATTGATAAAGTACCGGATAATTCGCATTTTCATTTTGATGCCTTTATAAGCCTTTCCACTTTTCACATGACGGGCGGCACGTGGAGTAATATTGGCTTCTTTACTTATTTACTCTTGAATAAAAATGCTGATCCAGAAAAGCTGGAGGCAAAATTTCCGCAACTGGTCGCCAAATATGTAGTACCTGAAATTCAGCACGACATGGGTGTGAGCCTGGCCGAGGCGCAGAAATCAGTGAACACATTTGTATTTTCACTAGAACCGCTTACTGATATTCATTTACACTCCGATACGAAATATGAACTGGAACCTAATGGCGACATTCAATACATTTATATCTTTTCGGCACTGGCAATATTTATACTGCTGCTGGCATGCGTGAATTTTACCAATCTCTCAACAGCCCGTGCTGTAAAGCGTTCCAGGGAGGTCGGCATACGCAAAGTGTTAGGCTCAGTAAAAAAGCAATTGGTATTGCAGTTTCTTACAGAATCGGTATTGCTTACGCTTTTAGCAATGATTTGTGCAATTGTTTTAATATTTATATTGTTGCCCTGGTTTAACCAGCTTGCCGGTAAAGATATCAACTTCACATTTTTTCTCGGCTACCGGTCACTGTTAGTAATGATGTCATTGGTATTTATTGCGGGAATATTGGCGGGTATTTATCCTGCTTTCTTTTTATCATCTTTCAATACAATAAAAGTGCTGAAAGGCGGGGCATCCGCACAGGGTTCGCAAAGAAAACCATTACGAAGCACACTTGTTGTGTTCCAGTTCTTTGTTTCTATTGCATTGATCATTGCAACGATCATTGTGTACCGGCAATTGCATTTTATGCAAAATAAAAAATTAGGCTATGATAAGGAGCAGGTATTATTTCTGCCGGATGCAAGATTGTTAGATAAAAACCAAAGCGCATTTGAGCAGCAATTACTGCGGGACAGGCGTGTAGTGTCAGCAACTATTTCAAGGCAAATACCTGGTGGCAGCTTCATGGATGGCACAGAGATTTTTCCTAAAACTGAAACTGGCAATGGAACTGAAATTCATTCCAATATTTTTCATGTTGACTATGATTATCTCCGCACATTAGGGATACACATTATACAAGGCAGAAATTTTTCGAAAGATTTCCCTGCTGATTCAGCTTCTGGCGTGGTCATTAATGAAGCGGCTGTACGCGAGTTAGGGTGGGGCGGCACAAATCCTATTGGAAAGATTATAGTGCGTTCAGGCCAAAAGCAATTTAAAGTGATAGGTGTGGTCGCAGATTTTAATTATGCATCTGTAAAGCAAAAGGTAGCGCCTTTGATGATGTTACTTGGCGGAAACTTTGGTGGTTTGCTGGTAAAAATTAATACGGCTGATGTAAAAGGATTTTTAGATGATTTGAAAAAAAAATGGGATGCTTTTAATCCTGACGGGCCGTTAAGCTATACTTTTCTTGATGATAATTTTGCGAAGCTCTATGCAAATGAACAGCGCACGCAGCAGATATTTTCTGCATTCGCCGTTCTTGCTATCATCATTGCCAGCCTTGGATTATTTGGCCTTTCAGCCTTTGTAATAGAGCAACGCACCAAAGAGATCGGCATTAGAAAAGTATTGGGGGCATCTGTTCAAAATGTATTGTTACTTGTATCAAAAGAATTTTTATTACTCGTGGCTATTGCATTTATTATTTCAATACCCGTAACGTGGTGGGCAATGGATACGTGGCTACAGGATTTTGCTTACCGGGTAAATATTAGCTGGTGGTCTTTTGCTATCGCCGGCATTGCAGCAATACTGATCGCTTTACTAACGGTGAGTTTCCAGGCAATAAAAGCCGCGATGGCAAATCCCGTGAAATCCTTAAGGACAGAGTAAAAAAATCCTTACAAAAACGCAATAAAGTAAAGCTTTACAGTTATTAGCCCTGTTCATGGTGTGATAGAAATTTCGAAAAATTTTTTCAAAACTTCGTTCCGAATACAATTTAAAAAAGAATTCAAGATTTTAGTTGTATTCCGTCTTAGCCAGCGTTGGTCTTCTGCTTCAAAATTAAAAAAATCGCAAACAAGGAAAAGAAACGCCGAGAAGTGGTGTTTCTTTAGAGATAATATTAATTTTAAAGAATGGAAGATTTTATACACCAGGAATATTTTGACCTGATTTCTGAGCCTGAAGCTAAATTTATTTTAGACCACGGCGAAAAACAGTTAAAGGATATATTGGATACGAGCTTGCTCATCGTAAACAGATCTACAACACTCCTCACGTTGACAGTTGGGCTAATAGTAGGATTGATTGGTTTCTCCATAAACCGTTATGAAGTTCAACATCAGTATGATGAATTACTTTTTATAACGGCATGGGGCTCGGTATATTATTTTATCGTTGCTCTTGTGGTTGTGATGAATTTTATTCCGAAGAGCTACCTTACATTAGGAGCAGAGCCGCGGGATTTTTTTGTTGACAGAGTTTTTAATAAAAGAAACGCGGATTATCGTCTTACAGCGATTTACGTTAACGAAATACAGCAAACCCAGGTCAAAATCAATTATAATAAAAAGGTCAATGACAGACGTTGGAAAATTTTCAATTTCTCATTATTTATGATAGCGCTATCTCCACTTGCCCTGGGTGGATTGTATTGGTTATCTACTTATCTTTTTTGACAATTTTCGTCTCGTAGATGTTTTCACTTTGTCCGCCCTTGTTTAGCCGGCTATTCTCTGCGGTATCAATATTAATAAACTCGCGGGGCGACTCTTGAATCTGCTGTGTAGTCTGAATAGTTTGATTGGATTGTCCGCCTTGTGCTTCTTCTGTCATTAAGTGAATTTATACAAAAATATGTAATTTTCACATCATGCAATTTTCACGTTAATCCAATAGAAACATAGGGCCTTATCATTTCAAAATATGTTGGTGCTAAGCAATTCCATGACGCCTTTCTGGTTGTCGGTGATGGCCCAGCTGCAAAAATCATTCTCACGAACATGAGATGGCAAAAAATTTAAAAATCATATTTTTTTCTACGCGGCCTGGATAACATGGCAGTAGCTTCCTTATCGTCGTTAGCAAACGTTTCATTTACCGGATCCCAATAGATTTTTCTTTTTAACTTCATAGCAATGTGATGTAATAAACATGCACTACAGGAGCGGTGACCAACTTCAACAGGTGCGGAAGGCTCTATTTTTGATTTGATACAATCTAACCAATTAGCATGTTGCTCTGAGCTTTCGTACAAATGAATTTCATTTGGACCGATAACCGATTGCAAAATTTTAGGGTTGCTTGCATCGATCGGTTTTACACCGCTGGTATCGGCAATAGGATCGGTATCTGTTACCCTGTAATTTCCACGTGCGGCCCAAACCCATCCTTCTGTACCAATAAACTTTACACCATTAGGTAATTCGTTCGAAACAATCATGTGCACACCGTTGGCATATAATGCCTCTGTTCTAAATATTCCATGAACATCCCACAAACCATTATAATTCGGGTCATCCGTGGGGAAAGAAGCTTTCCCCCAAATTTCAATCGGCCCGGTTAGTTCAGTATTCATTCCCCAGTGTGCCGTATCAATGTGATGAGCTCCCCATCCGGTGATCATACCTGCACCAAACTGTTCGCATCGCAACCAACCAGGTCTGCTTGTAACACCATTACTGCTAGCATCGTGCGTGTGCACTCTGTCTTCTGTATAATAAATTTCAGGAGTTGAACCTAACCATGCATCATAATTTAAACCAGGAGGAACAGGCATTGCAATTTTATTACCACCGCCGGGATCGCCCGGTAAGCCAACTTCAACTGTTTTTAATTCCCCAATTCTTCCATTACGTACTAACTCGCATGCTTTTTTAAATTGTGGCCATGGATCAATAGAGCGCTGCTGACTGCCCATTTGAAAAATTCTTCCGCTCTTTTTTACTGCATTACTTAAAACTCTTCCTTCTTCAATGGTTAATGCTGCAGGCTTTTGCAGGTACACATCTTTACCGGCGTTTACAGCATGAACGCCAACAATAGCATGATGATGATCTGGTAAGCTTATATGAACTGCATCAATATCTTTATTGTTTAAAACTTCTCTGTAATCATAATAAACTTTTATATCCCAATCTCCTTTTAACCCACCATTGAATGCGGCTGCTTTTTCGTAGTTATTTTTTACTGCAGCAGGGCCTGCATCGGCACGGTTTTTATCCAGGTCGCAAACAGCCCTGATCCTGGCCCCGGGATATTGTGCTATTGCCGTCATGTCGTGTGAAACTGAAATCCGTCCACAGCCAATGGATGCCACATTAATTAAATTGCTGGGTGCATTTTTTCCGAGTACACTTGCAGGAACAATCGTCGGGAAATTAATAGCAATGGCACTTCCAACAGATGCTTTTACTGTATTGGCTATAAATTTTCTCCGGTTGATTTTTGATTGTTTTTCTTTTTTCATCACGTTTTGGTGACGCTGCTGTTACAGCTATTTTTATTTTTTTAGCATGATTTTTTTAGCATTCTTTTGCGCTTTTAATGCTAATTCAGTTGCAAGAAAACAATGCTTTTGAGACATCGCAGTTTCTGTTCTGTTAAGTATATCATCAACAAACAGAGGTCCAAACGGCAATGTTTCATTATTGCAATCCATATGTACCATCTCTTTTTTATTAACCATATATAAGTGGTTGCCCCCTTTAAATGCCGAAGCAATGTCAGTATTTTTTCGCACTTCAATATAACCATCAGTTCCCATAATGGTTAACCTTCCATCGCCCCACGTATCTAAACCATCGGGAGTAAACCAGTCAACTCTTATATAACCCAGTCCTCCATTTCCACTTAACATCACATCTCCAAAATCTTCAAAAAGAGGTTTATCAGGATGATGTACATTCCCTACCTGTGACATCAATACCTCAGCTTCGGTGGTGCTGGTAAAATGTAAATATTGATCAAATTGATGGGATCCGATGTCTGTGAGAATTCCGCCAAATCTTTTTTTGTCCCAAAACCAATCGGGTCTTACAGCTAACCCTGTTTTTCCAATACCATTATAAATTCTGTGCGGCGCTAAATTTGCCGTTTGAATTACAGGACCTATTGCGCCGGCCTTTACCAGTTGACTGGCTTTTTCGGTGGCCTTATTTTCAAAACGTTCACTGTACATGATAGAGTAAATTCGTTTTGTTTCTTTTTGCACCTTTTTAACGGCGGCCAATTGCTCCAAAGTAATTATTCCCGGTTTATCGCTTAAATAATCTTTGCCATGCTGCATAACCTTAATACCCAGGGGAGCCCTTTCATCAGGAATGCCAGAACTTAATATTAACTGAACAGAAGGGTTTTCCAGGATTTCATTTTCGCTTTTTGCTACTGCAGCCTCCGGGTATGTTTTCAAAAACGAGGCAACTAAATCTGCTTGCCTGGCATACACGGCAACCAATTCACCGCCGCCTCTTTTTATCGCATCGGTCATTCCATAAATATGAGGATGATCAATATTAATCACTGCAAATTTTATTCGATTAGGAGCTACATTAAACACCTTTGGCTTTTTGGCTGATTCCATGAATTTAACCTTGTCTATAAAAGGAGCCATTACCATCAGGCCAGAGGCTTTTACTGCATCTTCTAAAAATTTTCTTCTTGGTTTGTTGTAATTTTTCATAAATGGAACTTGATACTTTAAGTTATTGCCTGGTTGTTTTTGAGTGAATTATGATGTACCCGGGTCCCGGCTACGTTGCAAAGGGACTAATGAAATAAATTTCGGTAAACTGGTACTCATACTTAAAACTTTTTTCAGGAATTTTTCACTTCCGCAATAGTATATTAAAACAAGCCGTGAATTTTTAGAAGAACCAATTCGTTTAAAATGCTGTTGTGTCGGAGTACCCACTTTGACAACGATAATAGCAAGAACTTTTTATATTAATAAAGTTAGGGTTTAAGAGGAATAATTCTGAAAATTATTTTTCTAAATAGCGGTTGGTTTTTTTCTACGTTACCCAATTACTCAATTATTATTAAGTTGTTCTGCCAGTCCAATAAGTAGTCCTTCTGTCCCGCGAATGTAACAGAGCCTATATATATCTTCATACCTAACAACTTCTCCAACAAGTTCAGCACCATTCTTTATAAGTCGGGGTACTAACTCGTCAATGTTGTCAACTCTGAACATAATGCGTAAGTAACCAAGAGAATTAACAGGGGCTGTCCTATGGTCTGAAATAGTTGCTGGTGTTAGAAATCTTGAAATTTCTAAACGGCTGTGTCCATCGGGTGTAACCATCATAACAATTTCTACTGACTGATTTCCAAGACCCGTTACTCTACCAGCCCACTCCCCGTCAACCATACCTCGTCCCTCAATTTTTAATCCTATTTCTGAAAAAAATGAAATAGCATTGTCGAGATTTTCAACAACAATACCAATATTATTCATTTCAATTAAGTTGCTTTTTCCCATTACTTATTTTTATTTATTCACTTAATGCTTTGTTTTTTAAATTTTGACACTGCGTCTTTTATTGTGTTGCCGCTTGACCGCTAACGTTAGGGCTTGCTGCTGTGCTGGCAATTTATATTCTTCAGCCCAAACGTTAGCCCAATTGAAAAACTAAAGATGAAGATATGTACTAAAGCTGAACAATGAAAGTCCTGCCTGGACTGTAGCTGATAGCATTACAAAAGATGAGGAAATGCAGTTCAGCCAGCATAGAAGCAAGCCCCATGTAAGCAGCATACCAAATTATTCATTCAATTTACAGTTTCGATAATAGAAGAGAACCCCGGCGATGGCAATTCCCATGACAAGTAAAAAAGCAGTCAAGCCAACATTTTCAATTTCAGATTCATAACCTTTTTCAACAACTGCTTGCCAAATCCCCGGCTCATTTTTAAACCCAAACGTCCATTGCCCAAAATTCCAAGCACTATGGAGTCCAAGAGATAGCGCAAGTCCTTTCGTTTTTAATGCAGACACACCAAATAAAATTGCTCCCGCCCCTGAACCTAATATTGCCATTTTCCAGGTCATGCCGCCTGCAACATGCTCAATAATGAAAATAATTCCTATAATAGTTAATGCCGAAATAGGTCCCAATGAAATGTTCAGACTTCTTAAAGAATAAGAGCGGAAAGCTAATTCTTCTCTGCACGCAATAAAAAAATACAGAAGCAAGGGTAAAAGTATATCAATTATTGAAATTTTGGGTACAAGTTTTAATTGAAAATGGCCGTAGATTAGAACTATTAATGCTTGCGAAGCAGCCATTCCGAAGCCAACTATATAACCACATAAGAAACGGGAAATGCTATATTTTCCTGGAATAATACCTACATCATTTAGCTTAAGTTTCTCCCACTTTAAAAATAAAAGTATTAATAAAAAAGTCAGAATTGTGGCTGACAGAATTGATAAGTGGTCAGTAAATTTAAATGGGATATTTTGAGCTAACCTAGAACAAAATATCAAAATAATCACACAACTTAAACTAAAAAGTAACACACGTCCAACTGTGTAAAACCATTTAGCAGTTATTTTTGAATTATTTTCCGTTGTCATGTCTTTTTAAATTTATAAAATACCTAACCGTATTGTCGGGTCGTTGGTTGCTGCTTACGTTTGTATTGGCCGCAACTAAAACTAATCAATTGCGTCAATGCGCCCAAATAAGCCTGCTTTGCGAATA
>JBDTSD010000144.1:0-11037 GCA_039931355.1 Ginsengibacter sp. | reverse complement strand
GGCAGGTTTATAAAGGTGGTATCGTTACAACTTACCTGGATTGTAGTGTCTCTAATCAATGTTGAATCACTTACGGGCACACTACGGAGCGTGTATGCGCCAACGTTATGATAGGTTGTAAAAGAAGAACTGCTTTTGATGGTATCAATAAAACGTGAATCCGAAATAATATATGGCCCGGGTGCGTTATTAGTAATTTTTAATTCGCCGGTTGCAGACAAAAAAGAATATCCATAAAGTACAACGCCGGGAATTAAAGCGCGGTTAATAGTGTTCTGGCTGTGCCGGTTTGTTTTGCAATCTTTTGCTGCTTCCCAATAATATATAATTGGATCCAAATCGTAAAATATTACCACGCCGGTTGAATCAGATAATTTAGTTATTCCGGAGTCAGCAGCATTTTTATATAGCCTGACGGTCGCACCCGAAACAGGAATTCCGGTATTATCTTTTAAGGTAATGAGCAAGACAGGCTTTGCTGTTATTTCTGTAGTCTTGGAACAATTTGTAAAAAACGAAATCACCAATAGCAGCGTCATTATTACAGGGGTACGATTTTTCATTTTATCTTTTGAAACCTTGATGAAATTAATCATTTCAGACATGTTGGGCTTGTGGCTAGGCCGGCATTATTTCGCCCACCTTTGTCAATGATTGCATAAAGATAATTCACCTGCGAAAATGCGTGACATAAGTATGGAAGCCTGAATTTACAGATGCCTTGAAATGATTAGTGCCCACAAAATTCATTTCATCATAGTATTGTGTAAGTACTTGCTGGTTCGTAAAATCAACGGCCGTTACCTGCAAACTTTTAACGGTCTGATCGCCTTGTACCTTTTTTACAATGTCCCAACTTCCTTTAAACAGCGCATTTGCGGAGTTGGTGTACTCTAAGGTTCCGTTGTTAAAGAAAGTAAATGTTCCGTTGGTAAAAGGAAGATCCGACGAGCTTCCGCCGAGACCAATACGATTCACATCAGTTATTCTCCATGTGCCGACAATTCTATTATCATAGCTTTTTAAAAAATCCTTACTGCAGCCGGAAAAGATGAGAATTGAAGCAAACATACATGCGGTGTAAATTTTTTTCATAACATAAGTTTTAGGATTGTCTTCTAAAGTTAGAAAGCTTTTCCTGCTATGTTATCAGTAGAGATTGTCTTAACAAAATATTTGTAGTCCGCTGCGGATTGAACTGTTCAAAAGCTTGCAGTACTTTTAGATTTTAAGGTTGCGGAGGAGATCAGCAGCTTTGATAAAATAGAGTAAACTTTTTTTGCTTAAAGTCTATGATTGCGATATGATCTAAAAAATGCACTGCCTGGTTTATTTGTATAACCTATCTTATTTTCTTTAAAATTAAGTATCAAAACTTGCCCTGGCGTTTTCTGTCAAAGCCTTAAATGCGTTAATAAATTTGGTCAGGTCATCTTTAGTTTTACTATCAATTATTTCGCCTTGTTCATTTATCTTTCCTTTAATGCCCTGGATCAATAATGTTGTGCCAGGCGTAAAAGTTGCCATTACTGTTTTCATTATTAATTGCAATTCTTCGTGTCCTTTCTGTCCGCTTGCCGAAGCAGTAATAAGTCCTGTTGGTTTATCGGAAAATACGGTTGTTGAAACACACCATTCAATAGCATTTTTAAGCCCGCTTGGAATGCTGAAAACATATTCAGGTGTGCAGATTAAAACGCCGTCTGCGTTTTGAACGTTGTTTCTAAAGTCCAAAATTGCTTTTGGTGTGTTATAAAGTGAAAGTTCAGGGTCAAAATGGGGAAGTGTTTTTAAGTCGCTACAAATTACCAGGCTAAAGAAATTTTTTGCCAGGTCAGCGAAGTTGTCAATGAGTTTTTGGTTTGAAGAATTTTCACTTGCACTTCCGTTTACTACAAAAATATTTTTCATTTTACTTATCAGTTTGTGTCATTGAAACGACGTCCTTGGCTTTTCATAAAAAAAGTTCAATGGTTTTTTTCATTTGCGTAGGTATGGATTTGAATTCTTTTTCAAAAGCTCTACGGGCGGTGTGGCATTTCTTACTTTTACGGGACGATGATGATGGTGCGGAACCCTAAGTGGGGACCCCTTGTATTTTTTGAAGAAATGCATTATTAAAAAGAACTACTGTATTCCTGAAGGAAACGAAAACTGGACCACAATTGCCTTGTATTTAGTTCTTAGCCTGGGAATATCAATATTTATGAAGTTTTCTTTATTTGAAAATTTTGAAGATATCCGATGAACTCTTAGTTCTGGATATTGACGTCCAATTGCGTGGATGTCGTGGCTTTCTATAATACTTTTGATAGCGGTTCGTACTTTTCTCGTTAAAATTTAACAGTACCTGTCTTGACTTTTCCAGCTCGCTTGTAACTGGCAATAATAACTCCGGTTGATGTAATAGTATTTTCTGTTAACGTAAATGCTGCCGGAATCGGTCCATTGTCAAATAACTTTTTTCCTTTACCAAGCGTCAACGGGTGAATTTTAAGCCGGAGTTCGTCCACGAGATCATTCTTAAGTAACAGTTGAATGAGTTCACTACTGCCCCATACCTGGATGTCAGAACCTTTTGAATTTTTGAGCTTTTTGATACCTGCCAGGCTATTGAGGAAAACTGTGTTTTTCCAATCTGACTTTTTCCTGGTCCTGGAGAGAACGTATTTTGTGCCATCATTGATACCTGGCCAAAAGTCTCCATGTTCAGGCCAGTAGTTTTCCCAAATTTCAAATGTTTTTCTGCCCAAAAGATACTCTGCAGGTTTTAGCTCTTTTTCTACGGCCTTACCGTAAGCTTCATCACCGTAAGGTTCAGTCCAACCGCCATATTTGAAACCGCCTGATGTATCTTCCTTAGGCCCGCCAGGTGCCTGCATTACTCCATCTAATGTAATCATTGATAACACAATTATTTTTCTCATATTATTTCACCTCCTCTTATAATTTATTGTTTAGAAAGCTTTTTCTAAAAAGATTTTATTGCGATACAAATCTCGCCAAAAAGATCGTGCTATTGCAGTATAAATGCGACAATCTTAGTGGCTGCATACGACAATTATTGATAGTCCCTGCGTAGATAGATGGAGTTGTTGCGATAGCATGGCAGCTTAGGTTGAAGCATAGTTTATTACGTCAGCCATGCTATCTCAAATGCACTTGTTGGCGGTCAGCTTGTAAATTGACCCAGGCTTCCCCAACCCGCCTTCGACAGGCTCAGGCTGGCAAATTTTTATTTCCAAGTATTGGTGACTTTCAATTCAATCATTTAGTAAACTAAAGTAGATTTTTCATCATCTCTCATAATGAATAACTCCAACTAAAAAACAGCATCAAAAAGGAAAAGCACTGCTTAATTATATTTGCTTATAGCTATTTTTATGTATCACCAATTTAAAAGATTTTTTAAAAAATAAATTCGAATGACTGCCATTAACAGGAAGGGCACGGTTGGGGCTTTACTCTACGCATATCGGAAAGTAATCGCAGAGCTGCAACAGGCAATTGTTCATATTGATGATAAGAAGCTGGCAACTATTGCAGATGCTGAGACTGCTGATAAGAGGTGCGCATCAATTCAAACCATTTTAACGCATGTAGTGGCTGCCGGGTATTCTCACGCAAATTACATAAGGCAGGCTGCCGGCGCAGAACCAGGTTATCATGACGATGTAGTGTACGCTACCGCCGGCGATTATCGCAGGGAACTGGATGCTGTTTTTTCTTTTATTTCAGATACTTTTAAAAACATAAAAGATGAAGACCTTGAGCAATTCGATAATGATAAAAAAGTGATTACTAAATGGGGACAGTATTACGATATAGAACAAATGGCTGAACATGCAATCGTTCATTTTATAAAGCATACAAGACAAATAAAAAATTTTGAAGCTTTATTGTCGTCAACGCAAAGTGACAATTCTTGATAGCGCAGGCAGGTTAATTTTAATTTGATGTAAGAAAAGATTAGTATAAATGAAACTATCAAAAAAAAGTAGAGCGCCTTATGTCCTAATAATTGTTGCGTTATTATCGCTTTGTTCATTCATGGAATTTTCCGGGAACAAAAAGCATTTAGCGAAAGATGAACATCCCAAAATTGTAAACATTGTAAATTTTATTCGCTTGCTTGAACCCAGGGATGCTGCAATAACTGAAGACGTGCTATACCAAACGGTTGTAAAGCAAGTTGACATCATGAAGAAATACAGCCTGGGTGGAACTTTTTTGTTACAATACGATGCGTTGCTTGATCCGCGCTATCAAAAATTGTTGAAAGGCCTTTCAAGCGATTCCTTTGAAATCGGCGCCTGGTGGGAGATCCCACAACCACTCGTTGAAAAGGCAGGCCTGAAATGGCGTGGCCGCTATCCTTGGGACTGGCATGCGGACGTGGGTTTTTCTACTGGCTATTCCCCGGCAGAACGTAAGAAATTGGTTGATGTATATATGGGCGATTTTAAAAAGATATTTGGCTACTATCCAAAGTCTGTAGGCTCATGGTTTATTGATGCACACACTTTAAATTATTTATATAAAAAGTATAAAATTCTCGCATCGTGTAATTGTAAAGACCAGTATGGCACTGATGGCTATACGCTGTGGGGTGGTTATTGGAACCAGGCATATTATCCCAGCAAAATAAATTCGTACATGCCTGCGCAGCATGAGGAAAACCAAACGCCTGTTCCCATTTTCAGGATGTTGGGAAGTGATCCTGTTCGTCAATATGACAATGGCTTGGGAACCGACAGGCAGGGAGTTATTACATTAGAACCAGTGTACCCGGATGCGGGTGGTGACTCAGCCTGGGTCAACTGGTACTTTAAAGAATTTGTTGAAGGAAATTCTATGGAGTTTGCATATACGCAGGCGGGGCAGGAAAACTCGTTTACGTGGAATGCCATGGCTAAAGGCTTTCAAATACAAATGCCCCTTATCGCACGTTTGCGGGATGAAAATAAATTACAGGTTCAAACACTTGCAGAATCAGGAAAGTGGTTTAGTAAACATTATAAAATTACCCCGGCAACTTCTGTTACGGTTACAGAAGATTTAAATGGAAGTAACCGTAAAACAGTTTGGTTTAATAGTCGCTTTTACCGAATGAATTTATTATGGGAAAACGGCACCTTGCGTTTTAGAGATATTCATTTATTTAATGAAAATTTTCCGTCAATTTATACAGAAGGAAAAGCGACCTCTAACGAATGTTCCTTTTTTACACTGCCTTTTGTAGATGGATATATTTGGAGCGCACCGGGAAAAATTTCAGGCTTGCGTTTTAAAACTCTTGCAGATGGGAAAGAGGTTTTACTGGAAGGAGGAGATCCTTTCGTAAGCGATTCCATTGCCGGCAAGTTGCATATTTCCTGGCCATTGAAATCTTTTGACGGAACGCTGGTGATTGACATTGATGAAAAGCAATTAAAGATGAAAGTAGAAAGCAATAAATCAAACAAATGGTTTCTTGATTTGACAACTGCTGAGAATGCAAAGCTGCCTTTCAAAAAGATAACTTCTTCGCAGGTTGATTGTGAGTTTGAAGGAATGAATTATTTTATTAAGACGACGCAAGGCAGCTTTTCAAAACCGGGTGATAGTACGATTTTTAGAATTATGCCTGATGATAATACTTTGATATTAGATTTAGCGACGACCCTCCACGGAAAGTAAACTACATAGAATTTAGTTGGCTCCGTTCTTTCGCAATACTATCACATTTAACCGCAAATAAGATCGCCTAAAGCTTACACCTTATCGCTATCGTAGGATATGATTGTAAAATATTCTCAGTGGTAATTACATGATAGTTGAAAAGTAGTTTTGTGCCAAATGCAAAAGTCTTGTTGATATTATACCAAAACTGCGGCTCCGCAAAAAAGGAAAATCTCTTACCGCTAAGGTTCATTGTAAAATCATCGCCATGGTTTTTATTTTCTGTCCATATTGAAAAATCGCCTGAGAATTCTGCTTTATAATTCCACATGCCTTTCCACCAGTACAACGTGTACAGGAAATCATTTGAAGGCTTATCGTAAGAGACATATTTGTAATAAAGCACGCTGCTTAAATACGCATCGCCCCATTTAAATGGATAACTAAATCCCGCGGAATAAGTGTTTGTAATATAATAACTGTATTGTTTTGGCTCAGTAACGCCCAACCCACCACTGTACTGCAGGCTGAGAAAGATTTTAGGTTTCCAACACCGGAATGACTGCGATACCTGCATGTAAAATTTGGCGATATTATTTTTTTCTCCTAAAAAATCTGCCTGTGTTTTCAATAAAAATGACCCGGGCTTAATAAAAGATTTGCCAGAGTCCTGGTTTTTAAAATATTCAAAATAGAGTGTCAGAAAGTTTTTGGAATTACGTTTTGGATCAATCGTATGCCTTACATCGTAATGTAGCTGCAGTGTTTGCGAAAACGCACAATGGTTAGGAATGCAAAAAAAAGTGAGCATCAGAAATTTCATACTTTTAAATTTTATAATTCAGATAATAAGCTCCATTGAAGCAAGCGGCGTGCTCTATGTAAAACTGGTTCAATTACTCTGCAGCATGCGGAAATGCGATGGAAATCTGCAGAAACGTGTTGGAAATATTTAGAAACGTTTTTATAAAATAGAAGAATACGAATGAAGGATCTGGATAATGAGGCTTTTATTAATTTATTTAAAGAGGCTTTTCAAAAATGCTTTGGGCATGCGCTAACCAGTTCCATGTCTGAAACGGAAAGCAAACATTTTGTAAATAAAATTTATGAAGAAACGGGGCTAGTTATTGGTGCAAAAAGCATAAAGAATTATTCACTTTACATTCTCAACAGTTCTGAAGCCAAACAGGAAAATCCGTCCGTTGCCACATTAGATACTTTGGCGAGGTATGTATTAAATGCTCCTTATACAGATGAAGTCAAAAGAAAAAAAGATGAAGGTCATCATCCTTACTGGTTTCAATATAAAAGTAAAATAACAACTCCGGGAAAAAAGAAGCTCACAAGAAAATGGCTTCATCCAAATTATTTCTTTTTCATTATTCTCATAATTATAATTCTCGTATTTCTTTTGGTACGCTTTACGGGGTCACGAAAGGAAAATGATCTTATCGAAAACTTCCATGCTTTACAAATTGATTCATTGACAAAGCACGGTTGGTTTGTAAAATCTGAAGATACTACGTGGTGGGCTAAACGAAATGATAATCCGGGTGAACTTACGCTGTTTACTTTGCGAGGCGATAACTGGCCGGATTCGGTAAATGAACCCGTAATAAAAAATTTATTGCTTAAGAAAATTACTGTTGATTGTTTCTCCACGGAAATTCACTTAAACAATTTCATACCTAAACAGGAATGGCAACAGGCAGGAATTTTACTTATGGAAGACACCACATTCAACAGTAAGTGTATAAGGCTATCTATTGCTTACAATGATTTTTTTGGTGGCTTTTCCAAACCGAAAGAAATAATAATACAGGCTATAAGCACCGGTGGCAAAGGGTATAGCCATCCTGAGGAAATTGTGCATCTCCCGGTTTTTAATATTAAAACCGGTCAGGAAGCACTTATAAACAATAACATGCAGCGTTCCGCCTTGCGAATCGAGAAGAATAAAAACCGCTTTCGATTCTTATACTCTATCGGCCCTTCGGAAAACTTTGCTTTTAAAGAAGCGCTCACGAAGGATATTGATTTCAAACCAAATTATGTCGGCATATTTGCCTTGAAAGGTTTTGTAAATGACACAAACAACGTCCCGGCGCGTTTTGATTTTTTCAGTCTGCTGAATTTGCCTTGTGCAAAATAACTTCTTATTGTCCCGGGAAATTTTATTGATCAGGAAATTTTTTTGGTGCGCTCATCATAAAATTAACAACCAAGGGTTTACTATCACTTACTGTTGTTGTATTGCCACAACTTACACTGGCTTCTGTATTATAGGTGCCGTCTTTATCAAATGAATTACTTACCAATTGAAAGCTTTTTGTTTCGCCGGGCGAAAGATTAAACTGATCGGAGGTTTTAGCTCCATTAAGCCCCGGAGTATTCCATATAAGCTGGCAACCTGTAGCAGTTGCATTTCCATTATTGGTAACATCAAAATTACTTGTGGTTGATTCGCCTATATTAATGGGGCTTTTTAAATTGAATGCTGATATAGCGATAACAGCTTTGAGCTCCACCACCGGTTCAGGCTTTATCGGCTCCCCGGCGGTGGTACTTCCGTCAGTAGAAGATTTGCCATCACTGCTTTGTCCTTGTTCGGAATGGCTTGCACTGGAATGCTTAACGAACGGACTCAGCGGCCCCGTAAGCCACCATAAAATAAAACCGGTAATTATTGTGGCCAAAATTCCGCCCACCCATTTTCCAAAAGAAGAATTAGAATCTGACATGTTGTAAAAAATAAAAATTAAAAATATTTTTTCCGGATGACGATCTGTAAAACTGCAGACAGAGCGGTTAGTGACTAAGCGAAGTTGGAAGCTTCGTTTTTATATTTAGGGTTTTCACTTTCTGTGAGACATTATCTAAAACTAATTAAAAATTTTGAACTCTAAAATCTTGCATCGGCTTAAGATGCTTACAATTTGCCTTAGTTTTAAGCCTCCTTAAATACACAAAAACATTTAATATTGCAGCATGTATTTCTTCTTATCTGGCGTCGCGAAAGGGCATACGTATAGTGTATAGCATCTTATTTTAATGGGTTGAATTTTATTAACTTAGTCTTGTAAAAATGAAGAACAGTAAGATTATCTTCTTTATCGTTTGCCTTTCAATTTTTCAAACGACGAGTGCACAAGATGTACCCGGATCATTCAATATGGACTCTCTGCAACAGGTCTTAAAAAATATCCCGGGTCTCCCTCAGGGCTTACCATTCATTGACACGGGTTACTTTCCGGCCCGGACTTATACAGAAGTTTTTAAAAAAGTACAGGATGCATTGAAAAAGGGTTTGGAAAAGGGCGATAAAAAAAGCGTTGTACAATCCTATTTCGACCTCGCAAATCTTTATATCAAATCTAATAATCCATCAGAAGCACGGCAAAATTTGCAAAATAGTGTGCAGGTATCCAAACAAATAAATGATAAGGATTTACTCGCAAAGGCATATGGCAGTCTTTCAATGCTTGATGACCGGCAGGGAGATTATAAGGGCGCCTACGAATCTTTCAGGCTATACACACTTTATAAGGATAGTTTGGAAAGTATTGCCAACTCGCAAAAGCTTTTGCAGGCACAATTAAAACATGATTACGAATTGAAGGCAGCCAATGCAAAAGCGGGCCAGGAAAGGAAAGATGCTGCCGCAAAGCGAACGAGGAATATTCAATATATGATTATTGCTTCATTGGGCATACTTATTCTTGCAGCCTTGGTAATTGTATTTATTCAGCGAAAGAACAATAAGGAAAAACATAACGCCAATCTCTCGCTTCAACTTCAAAAAGAAAAAGCGGAAGGCGCACTATCAGAATTAAAATCAACACAGGCGCAACTTATACAAAGTGAAAAGATGGCCTCCCTGGGAGAACTCACGGCAGGGATAGCGCACGAAATACAAAACCCATTAAATTTTGTCAATAATTTTTCTGAGGTCAATAAAGAATTATTGCTGGAGTTGCAGGAAGAAATTGATAATGGGGCAATAGATGTGGCAAAGCATATCGCGGCTGACGTAATAGCTAACCAGGAAAAAATAAATCACCATGGTAAAAGGGCCGATGCAATTGTAAGAGGTATGCTGCAACATTCAAGGGCCGGAACAGGACAAAAAGAACTGGTAGATTTTAATGCTTTAGCTGATGAATATTTACGATTAAGCTATCATGGATTGCGTGCAAAAGACAATTCATTTTGTGCAGATTTTAAAACTGACTTCGATGAAAAGATTGGTCAAATAGAAATAGTGCCACAGGATATTTCAAGAGTATTACTAAACATTTATAATAATGCATTTTACGCAGCCAATGAAAAACGTCAAACCGCCGGGAGTAGCTACAAGCCCCTTGTAGTAGTTTCTACAAAAAAAATAAACAGCGCCGGAGGCAGGCAACAGATGATACTAACGGTTAAGGATAACGGCAATGGAATTGCCCCCGGAACTATTGAGAAAATATTTCATCCATTTTTTACCACTAAACCGTCGGGACAAGGCACCGGTTTAGGATTGTCGATAAGCTATGACATCGTTAAAGCCCATGGAGGCGGGATAAAAGCGGACTCCACAGAAGGGGAGAGTACAACTTTCAGTATTCAATTGCCGTTTACAGGCAACCAGAGCCATATCTCACCAGTCAATTCTATCAATAAATAGCGAGCCTGTTTAGATGCCTGCAACAGGCACGGGGAAAGTAAAAACAGAAATATGAAAAAAGTTACCTGTTTATTGCTCAGAATCGATAGTGGCAACATTTTTTAATGTCCTCCTTTTGTCTAAGGCGTTAATATAAAACGGAAAAAAAATTATATCAAATTTCTCTGATTTGCACAGCGAATTTATATATTGCATGCTTATTGCAAAAAGGTCTCTCAATATCCCTGTAAGCCATACTCTAATTTCCGCGCTTTAATTTTTGATCATTCTGTAAACTATCCTTTTCCAGGAAAATCTTTCGTTTTTTTTCGTCAGGCGTTATTGCCACAAATGAATTGCCACTTAATAATTAGCTAATAATTAAACCTTCATAAATGAAAAGATATCTGTTGCTTTCCACAATCGTATGTATGTCTTTTACAACCGCTTTTACTCAGAACGTAAGTATCAACAACGACGGCTCCGCTCCAAACCCCAGTGCTATGTTGGATGTAAATAGCCCTGTTAAAGGTGTATTGATTCCCAGGGTCGCTCTCACAGGCACAAATGATATCACTACTGTTGCATCGCCCGCCATCTCGCTGTTAATCTACAATACAGCTTCCACGTCAGATTTAAATGCGGTTAGTCCTGGTTTTTACTACTGGGATGGTTTTGCATGGACTGCATTAAGTACCGGTGCATCCGCGTTGAAAAAAAATAAT
>JBDTSD010000143.1:0-11108 GCA_039931355.1 Ginsengibacter sp. | reverse complement strand
TAAGATTTCGGGCATTATCTAAAGTGGGAGTGATTTTGGTTTCTACCCATCGAATACTTTTATCTTTTCTGATGATGCGATATTGGTTATTAATCTGTTCACCTCTTAGCATTTCTTCATCTTCATTTTCAATTAAATGTTTGTCATCAGGATGAATTATTTCAATCCATAGCATGTAGTTATCCAGGAACTCTGATTGTGTATATCCATACAGGTTCTCACACATTGGCGATATTTGAATCACCTTAAGAGTGGTCATGTTTACGGAGAAAAATATCTCATCTATAGAATTAAAAAGAATGCTCAATTCCCTGTTTGCATCCTCGAGTTTTTTAGCAGCTATTTTTCTTTCTGTTATATCCTGAACAATTCCAAATGTTTTTTCAATTTCTCCATGTTTACCCAGTACCACTTTGGTTTCTACCCAAATATTTTTCATCACACCTTTTGCCGTAATAATTCGGCATTCATAAGGTACCGGTGGCAAATATTGATTTTCTCTGCTAACTCGGCTCATGTATTCAATATCATCGGGATGAATGAATTTTATGATGCTTTGAAACTGGAAATCAAATGAAAGCGGATCGATATCAAAAATGACAAACATTTCATCGGAAAATTGCATATAGTCTGTTTTTACGTCTCTTTCCCAACTTCCGATATGCGCAATATGTTGTGCATCATTCAATTTCTCATCGCCTGATTTAATGTTGTCCCGCATGGTAATAAGCGCCCTACCCAATGTGTCCTCATCGCTAAGCGCCTGGAAACTTGTAGTGAAATTTCTGTTTCCAATCTCTTCGGCGAATATTGCAGTGGCACGTATTTTTTCCGAAAGATTATTAACCGATAATACCATTCCTGCTATTTCATCTTTGCCGGTATAGTCTTCTATTGTTCCAGTGATTCCCTTACCAAGATTATTTATTATGAGCCTGATCTTCTTCATCGGGCTAATAATAATATTGGTGAGATATATTGACAGAAAAATACCGACACAAATAATAACAATAGCCAAAACGCCAATCAATATTCTGAGTTTGATAGTAGAACCCATGAGGCTTGTCTCCTGAATATTCCGGTTGTCCTGCTGGTGATGGATAATTTTATTAAGCGAAGCCGTTAACTGCACGGTGCGTGGAATTAGTTCATCTTCCACCATTTGCTCCGCCTCCATTTTTAATACAGGATCATCATAATCTTCAAATTTTTGAAGTGACCCCATAATCTTTTTTTCAATAACCAGCAATGATTCAAACCTTGTATAAAATTCCTGCAGGCTGTCAATCCAGGGTTTTTCCTTCCATTGAGAGGAGAGTATGTTCAGGTTTGATTTCAATACCTGGTAATCGACATTGTGTATTTTTAAAAGTGATGCTTTATCCTCCTGGTTTGAGCGGAGAAAGACCCAGTTAGTAGTGTACATCTTTGACTCGATCAGCATCTTATTAAGATCACCTAATTTCTGAAGTGATGGATCGGTTACGTTAGAAAAATGATTGGCTGATTGTTTATAGCTATGTAAAGCATTGAAGGTAATAATGGCATTCAAAACGAATACTAATACCAGGATAAAGAAGCTCCAGTAAATTTTTGCTTTAATACTTATATTCATTAGCTTTTCATATAATGATGATTTTAAAAATGATCATTTTTGAAACTGATAATTTATTCCGGCCAGCAACATAAATGGTACGTCATCTGTGCGAAAAAATTCCCTCGATTTATCATTCAATATATTTTTCCCGTTCAAAAAAACATGCAACCCTTTTACCGCTTCATAAGATATATTGGCATTTAAAATTAGCTTAGAGGGTATATGGTCAACACCTCTTATACCATCGTTAAACAAAACATTTGTAAAGTGCAGGTATGTTTGAGAAGAATAATAATAAGCGCCCAGGTTAATATTAAGCTTAGATGTAAGCAGGTAATTGACATTGGCTCCTCCATAAACAGTAGGTGTATTGTTAAGGTCGGCTTCTGTTCCTATTCCTGAGTAAATATTGTTTTGTTCATTTCCGGGATTGCCTGCATCCGGTGTATTGAGGAATGGAGCATAATCTTTCATTTTTGTGTGTTGCAGGGTCACAAACGGCTTAACCTGTAATAGCCTTGAGTTGTATGTTAATGAAATAGTCATGCCCTGCTGCCGCAGCTTAAGTGGAAGGTTCGTTATTATATAGGGTGTTTCGTGCACGGTATCAGTGCCATCAAATTCGATGATAGGATGACTTTGCACAACCGTATTAAAATTTTTCCCGCGGATGTCGAATATTTCTACATCAACAGAAAGTGCTTTAGTAATAGTACCACGATACCCGATTTCAAACATTTTAGCAATAAGCAATTTGAGATTTTTATTTCCTATAAGCGCTATTTCTGAATAGCTTTTATAACCCGTAGGGTAATAAGCAAGGTTGTGGTCAACATACGTATCGTAGATATTAGATGAACGCGGCGCTTGTGAATAAACAGCCCTGAATAAGTTTTTTTTATTAAGCTTATAAGTAGTTGCAAACTGGTAAGCAATGTATGTTGCATCAGGATAATTGAATGTATTGGTTGATAGACCTGCCACCAATCTGATCTTATCTTTAAGCAACTTGTATTCGCTGCGCAAAGAGGCTGATTGTGATGTAATCCTGCCCTTATTGTTGAAAATCCCCGCTTTGCGAATGACATCCGAATATTTCGTATCGTCATAAATTGCACTCCTGTATCTTAACCCGGGCTTAAGCGAAAAGTTCCCATTTGTATAGTTGTATTCTATGTTGGCATCTACATTCTGATAGGCGTATTTATTGCCTGCATCATATCTTGTAGCTTGTATTCCTTCCTTATATGAAAACTGGGCCGAAAACCCATATATGTTTGCACGTACATCAGCGTACCTGCTATCTGAAGCGGAGGTGGATAAAGGTGTGAATCCATTATCTGTGGAAACTTTCTGTACCATAGAGTGTTGCGCCCCTGCACTAAGATTTAGTTTTATCTTATCCGAAGGATAGTAGGCTGCAAAAACATCCCCTGCATATTTTTTCATTGCAAGTTCAGGTTCAGGATAAAGTTTATCTAAATTGGTAACAGTATCATTGTTATAGTTTATAAAGTAGTCAGAATGCTCCAGAAATTTATTTCTGTAAAACTCGAAATATGAAGATTGTGACCGCTCACGGTATTGGTAATTACCAGAAGCAATTACGCTCAGCTTTTTATTAAACCTGTAGCCCAAAGAAGCATTTTCAATAAAGGTATTATTACTGCCTTGCCTGCTATTTGCTACGGCATATAAACCTTCTTTCAGTATTTGCCGGGTTATTATATTTATCACGCCATTTACAGCATTAGGGCCATACAAAGCTGCTGCCGGTCCTCTTATCACTTCTATCCTTTCCACATCATTAATATCTATTGCCAATGTTTCCCAAAACGTACCTCCGCGCAAAAAACTATAAACAGGGCGGTTATCAATCATAACCAGCGTTGTAGTATTCGAGGTTATATCAAATGGCGCATTTGGAGGAACGTTGTCCATTCCACGCAGATGAATGTCATAATTGCCATTACTTTCTTCTCTTACAATCATGCCCGGTACAAGCCGCATTGCCTCCATAATGGATGTACACCCTGTTCTTTGTATCTCCTCTTTTGTGACAACCGATGCGGATAACGGTGCATCAAATAGTAATTCTGATTGTTTAGATACAGAAACGATTTTTACATTCAGCAGATCTTTTAAACTCATGCCATCCAGGTTGACTGTATCTTGTTGGCAAAAGGCACTGCCATAGCTCAATGTAGCCAGGATCATACAACAAATTCTTATGTAGATAACGGGGTTTTTCATAATTGGAAATTATTTAAGAGGGATCTTTTATTATTGTACCTAAGCTCAAAAGCTCTGAGGCAATATCTAAATGCCTTTCGTCTATATTGGCTTTATTAATTTCCAGCTTCAGGCGTTCATCAACAATAATAAAATTGATACATGATCCTTTTCGCGCAAGTCCATCCGATTCGGAAACAAGCAACGTTGAAGAACGACCTGTTATAGAAGCAATCTTTTTCATACTGCTACTTTTATCTTCACTCACAAAAAGAATCTGGCAATTAAAGGAAGCCGTTGAAGAAGAGAATTTTTTTACAACTATTTTTTGATTGCCGACCCATTTATCGGCAGTAATTTTTTTTAACTCATCATATAAAGGGCTTTCTCCAACAATTCCGATAATAAACTCACCCGTTTTTTTATCGTTCGGCCAATTAACGTATTTAGTAAAGCGGTAAATAATATTTGCATCTATCGCATAATTAACGTTTTGCTGGGCATTGACTTTGAACACGCCTGAAAATAATAACAAGGTTGATAAAAGGAATGTCTTATACAAAAAAGCGTTGCGGGGAATTAATTTGAAATCATTTTTTGAAAAATCGATCGCTATATAATTACTCGCAGATACTTTATAAGTAGTTGCTCCACCTAAATGGCCATCAGGATAAATTATATTCTGCGTCATCTGTTATTGTGCCAATTTTTTTATACATAATACCTGCACAGCTTAGGATATCAATGGTCTTTTTTCAAAAATATTATCTGTAAATTCTAAAAATCTGATAAGGAGGGCTATTCTTTAGGAGATTTCTGGTAGCTATCTCTATAACATATTATAAGCAAAGAAATTGTGTAGATATATAAATAAGAATGCCTCTATACTATAGCTTTTTGTATGTCATCCGATATTTTGGGAAACCAAACTCATCTTCACCTGTATCAGCAACAGTAAAATAAGTTTCAGCTATTGAATTATATTTGGCAAACAACATCCGAAAAGAGAAGCCAAAATAATAAATGGTGTAAATAAACAATTAGTCTAAATATCCAACCCAAATTAATTATCTTAAAAATAAGCAACGATGGCTAACATACTGGTGATAGGCTCGCTTGAATTTGCTGAGCAAAAGGAAAAAGATTTTATTGATCTGCTGGGGCAGGAAATCATCGCCCAGGGCCATAAACTGCTAAATGGTTGCCGTTCTGAATTAGATGCTAAAATTGCGGAAAGTGCTTTCAAATTTTCAAAAGAGAAAGGGAAAGACCCAAATAATTATATACTGTCTTATGTGGACATAGACCATGGACCTATCCATAGCTATGGTACTATCTTAAAATCCCGTTGTGTAAACTGGACCAGCCTCGCTTCGCCGGGCCTTGAAATTCCTGAATCAATAATGGAAGCAGATATAGTAATAGTAGTAGGCGGTAAAGAGGGAACAAATTGTGCAGCAAATTGGGCTCGGATAAGCGGGAAATCTTTGTTACCCGTTACTACATTTGGCGGAGCAGCGAATGAAATATATTACCAGGAATTCGATAAGTTTGATGCAAAGTATTCTAATAACATTTCAAAATCAGACTATGAAATTCTTAACCAGATTTCACCGGATGCCGGTAAAATTGCAAAAGATGCGATTTCGTTAGCAGGCCGAACCATCACATCGAACCAGGTATTTATCATCATGTCATTCTCGGAAGATTCCGGCCTGATAGACGCCTTCGATTCCTTCCAGGAAATTGCAAAAGAGTTTTCATATATCGCCGAAAAAATAGACAATGCCAATGCCGTTGACCGTATAGTAAAAGAGATTCTTGAAAGAATAAAAAAGGCGGCATTTGTAATAGTAGATTTAACTGAAACAAAACCAAATGTGTATTATGAACTTGGAATAGCCCAGGGGCTGGGTAAGCCCGTTATCATTACCGCAAAAAAAGGAACAACGCTGCCATTTGACGTTGCCGATATCCCCACAATTTTATGGCAAGGCCAGAAAGAACTGAAAGAAAAATTAAGAGAAAGAATAAGCCTGATTGCGCCGGGACACGGCCGGGCATAGGCTATTTGGAATCAACATACAATAAATTGTTTACCTCAATTGCAGCAATTGTCCTTTAAAAGTATTGCTAATAAAAAAGAAGTTGTGTTACCGTGGAAACACAAACCTGCCCTACATAAGTATTTTATTGCACGGGCACACTAAATAATCCATTGGTTACAATAATACTGTCGGTACCGAAGCCACTCTGGTTTTTGATAGTACCATAAAAAGTTCCCTGCACGCTACGGGCACCAGCGCCCGTTACAACAATGGTAAAAGCTGGCTGGGCAGAAGTATTTACTGACCATACTTCGCCGGTACTATCAAGGTAATTAAAGTAAGCCTTCGCAGTTGCTGTGTCAGTATAAGTGCCTGCGATAACTCCGCCGTTGTTGCTGACGCCAAATTCAATTTTGGAGTTTGCGTTTATCACTGTATCCATACCCATCACATCAAGGCCCGGCATACCCGCATTTCCGGGAATGTTACTATTAGTTGCACCTGTGCTGTCGCTAAAATTTCTATACATTCCATCAAGCAAACAGGTGATGTAGTAATGTGGCAGTATACCCTGTATCGTTATTACAGGAAATTTACACCCGCCGCCACTACCGTCCTTCGCCATTAGGGTAAACTCGGAAGTATCAGTTGCAACAGGGGTGCCCGTTGCCGTAAGCACGGCGGTTTGCGGGCCGGCTGCCGTAAATGTTCCAACGTTGCTAAATGTAATTCCGTTCACAGTATTTGTAGTGATCCAATAAGCTCCGGGCACAGTCACATTTACATTAATAGTTACTGTATTTAAATCTGTGAGAGCGGTATCGGCTACGAATCTGCCTGAGACAATTGCACTTGCACAATTTCCACCACTGCCAAGTAAATATTCTGCTAATACAACGGGAGCCGCTTCCTTCGTTTTTTCACAACTATAGAAGAGAACGGTAAAAATGACAATTAGCGGGTAAAGGTTTTTCATAAGGAAGCGGCCTCGTTTATTATAGTTGACGTATAAGTTCGCATATTCGTAGATGTGCCAAAGATAATTATTACTTCGCAGCAAAGTCTGCCGGAGATGTCTTCAACCAAAGTGAAGGAGGTTGCCAACCAGGTTCAAAACGAGTTTATTAACTGCACGTAATTATGCTTGCATTAAATTTCGGCTAACCCTTTCCGTTATTATCGTTATTAAATAAGAATAACATATAACCCTGTGCTAAAATGAGATTAGCGAAGTTTGCATTAAAAAGAAAAATGTAAATGATTTACGTTTTCTTTCCAGCCATTAGAATTTTGTCTATAATATTCGAATGATGTTTGGTATGAATCTGAAGAAATTCCTTTGTAGACTTTAGATTAAGATGCCCGAAAAAAGGATGCAAGAAAAAATTATTCCTTTCTAAAGAGTCCAGTTTCCTGATGGAGTCATAGGAAATTTTAAAGTGATGCTGAAAAGATTCTTTTGTCAAATTATCAAGAGGCCTCACTGAAGCAGGTGCCTGGATTCTGCCTACCGGAATTTTTTTAAAAGTAAATACATACAGCTTTGCAAGGCTAAACTTTGCTTTATACGCTGTAGGATTTGAATGCACGATTGCTTTGATTATTAAATTAGTCGTAAGCAATACGTGTTCGATATGCCAGCCGACAGATCCTTTAGAGATTTCAGGATTTAAAATTGCCATGCATTCAATTTTGTTCTCCAGTGTATTGATGAGGCTTTCTAATTTCTGCATCCATTTACAATTATTTGTAAAACATTTTTATCATTTATTCCGGCAATTCATTTATTGTTCTTATTGGTATCATAAAGTAACAAATTCCTTTTCATGTTATTCATTTTGGGTTTGCGGGCATTATTAATTCTCAACCACACTTCTTCCTTTCCGGCAATTACCTAATTTTAGGAGGCAACTAAACTATTCTTAAATGCATTTTACCCTGGAAAAATCAATGGAAATTCTTGAACGAACGCCGTCAGTTCTACTTACTATGTTGCACAGCATTTCTGTTGACTGGACCGCAAATAATGAAGGCGAAGATACGTGGAGTGTATATGATGTTGTGGGCCATCTTATTCATGGAGAAAAAACAGACTGGATGCCAAGAACAGAAATTATTCTTTCACAAAAGAATGATAAAGCATTTAAACTCTTTGACCGTTTTGCGCAATTTGAAGAAAGTAAAGGAAAAACATTGAAACAACTCTTAGATGAATTTTCCACGCTTCGGCAAAAGAATATTGAGCTCTTACGTTCAAAAAATATCACTGATCATGACCTCGAGCAAATTGGCATTCATCCTGCATTCGGAGAGGTTACCTTATCCCAACTGCTTGCTACATGGGCGGTACACGACCTGAATCATATTTTACAAATAACCCGCGTAATGGCCAAACAATATAAAGAGGAAGTGGGACCCTGGGTGGAATATTTACGCATATTGCAGTAGTACAAGACAAATCTAAAATTTACGATCCAATGTGACAATCATAAGTTGATAAATAGTATTCAAAATAAATCAAGAATAACCAATTTTCTCAAAAACATAATGGCTGATGATTTTTAGAATAGGCTTTTAATTATTCAAAATCAAAATATTCAGGCAAACAATTCCCGGTGGCCGGAAATAAATAATACCAGCAAAATAATCGCTATGCCAATTGCTCCTCCGATAATTGCGGCGATAGCATCTAAAATTTCATAATGCCCTCTCTTTGTGATTAGCGAAAATATTTCGAAGCCATAACTGATAGCAATCACTATGATGGAAGAAGCTATAATGCCGGCAATAAAATGTGTTGGAAACAAATACCACGCGAAGGCTTGTAAAGTGGCTCCCATCACTATGCCTACAAAAAAGTGTTTCCATTTGTCAGGCGCTATCTTAATCATTAATAAATATTTTGCGTAAAATAAATCAAGAGAAAGAATCAAAAGAAAAAACCCATGCAGGTACTTCAGGTTTTGATTTTCTTTTTTCGATTTTCATCGCTGTTACATAATTCTAAAAATCCATTTATATAAATCCGCATGACTTAGCATAAATCCCGGATCAATCTTCGTTGCCCATTCTTTTAAAAAAATTCTCCAAAGTGCCAAAGAATTCCACATGGATCATGCACGAAACACTCCCTCCCCCACTCCATTTCCCGGATCGTTGTTAGTTTCACATTTTCATATTTATTCTCCAGGCCTAAGGCTGAAAGCTCATTCCAATAACGGCGGACATTATCCACTTCCAAAAAGATCATTGTATTATCTATCCAATCTCGTACGTAGGCATCCTGTAAATAAAATCCCAGTTCCCCTGTTTTGAACAAAGACATATTATTGCTTAATATCTTTTCTTCGAAACCTAAGTCACGGTAAAAACTCCGTGACAGTTTAAAATCCTTAGCTCCGATGAATGGCCGTATTGATATTGCTTTATGCTCCATTGTTATTGTTTTTATTTTTGCAAAAAAGATGAAATAAGTTTTATGAAACTTGCGGGAATTTATATTTCTTATTACCCGTTAGCCGCTAATCGGGATGACAAAGCATTTGAAAAGTCTTTTGATTTATCAACATAAAATAAAACGGTGTCTGTACTTTTCTTAATGCCAAAAATTTTTGTTACTTGAATTGATGTTTTTAAGTACACAACAACATTATGATTTTCCAATCCTTTAAGAAGTGCTATTTTAATGGGGCTTCGGTCTTGCGGTATTTTTTTTGATAACTCAAATTTTTCTATATTATCAAACTGAATGTATGCGTCACCCGCAAGTCCATTATGAATTTCAAACGAATCTTTATTAATAGTGATAGGCCTGGCTTTGACGGCTTTTATGTGAGCAAATAATTGAATGCAAGTGTAAAAGCTTAATCCAGTCAATACCCAGGCAATTGTCTTACTCCACAAACTCAATAAGAAGTGCATACCTGTAGTTTCAATTAGGAATATTGATAAAATAGTCCATAAAACTATTGTAACTCCATTTTCTTTATACGATGTAAACTTTGTTTCATAGTCTATTGTTTTGTCTTTGTAGCCAAGAAAAGCGTAATACAAAACAGCAATTTCCGAAGAAATAATATTTCCAAATTTTTCGTTCCCGGTAACTTGAAACATTACGGACCTGCAATACATTAGAAAGTCAGGTTTATTAGTATTTGTTTCTTTAGTTTTTTTGTTTGCAATGTAAAATCTATTCCCAATAAAAAAAATGACTACGCCTTCAATGATTGGGGAAACCCATGTTTTAATTATTTGTAGAAAAGGATTTGAGTGGGCATTTAATATAAAACCTGCAACTAATAGTCCTGCTATAAAAACCCTTGAGACAGTCAACTTAGAAATATTGCTTTTTCTAATTGCAAGGAAATATATCAAAGGCGCTATCACAAGAATATCTATAAGTATCGCATTTGATAATAAGTCGCTATTGGTTTTGAATTTTGTAGTTAGAGTAATAAAGAAACAGCTCAAAAATATAATAATAGGAATTCCTATAGCAACTTTCCAATTTGGTTTATTTATTATAGATGTGGTCATTGTGATTACGTTTTATAATGGCAGCTTACGCGTGTATTTGTATTATTACCCTGTAATATACTTCGAAAATTCGCAGCAGATGGCGCAATCAAGTTAGCAGCCATTGACCTCGCCGGAATTTCAAAAATTAAAATTGTGAATACACATCTCCCGAACCCGGACATTACCAGGTGAGATAAGATTGAACGATGCATGCGGCACAAAAATTGGTGAAAGAACTCTGAGCAGTCGGGGTAATAACGTAGAAATTAAAATTGATCCGCAACAAGCAATAAGCCAGTTGACATCCTTTTTCTGTTTCATGGCACCAACACGGCGGGAACCAAAAAGATGTTTTTAAAACAGGTTGTATTCTTGAAGTAATTTTGGGAGATAGATTTTAATGGTTAGATGAATGTTGCTGCATCAACGGTGAATTGGAAGAGGGATAAAGATCGGATTGTACTAACGGCAATACAAAAGGCATAATGATGAATGATTTGATACTTACATATTATTTATAACAGCAATTATAAATGTTAGCGGTCATTGTAAAAGACAGTAACAAACTATAGACAACAATAAAAAGCAGAACCGTATGAGAAAAATAATTTCATTTATGCACATATCCCTTGACGGTTTTGTAGCAGGACTGAACGGGGAAATGGACTGGATTAAAGTTGATGAAGAAATTTTTGATTATGTCGGTAAGCGGA
>JBDTSD010000142.1:0-11171 GCA_039931355.1 Ginsengibacter sp. | reverse complement strand
ATAGCTGAACCAGCCATTATAGATAAATATTTATTACGAGCATTGTACTGGATGCTTCTTATTACCACATTAAAATCGAAATCACCTTCCGGATTAATATAACCGACCGAGCCGGAGAACAGCCCACGTTTGGTCTTTTCATATTCCTCTATCAGCTCCATCACTCTTTTTTTAGGAGCTCCCGTCATTGATCCCATGGGGAAGGTAGCATTCAATATTTCAGAAAATTTTATTCCCCCTTTCAATATTCCACTGATAGTTGATATCATTTGATGTACCTGTGGAAATGTGTACACTCCCAAATAATCTTCCACCTTTACAGACCCTTCCGAGCAGATTTTTGCGAGATCATTTCGTACCATATCAACGATCATTATATTTTCCGCTCTTTCTTTCTCATTTTGAGACAGTGATTTTTTTTGCAAATCGTCAGCACTTTTATCAGCTTCAATTCTCCTGGCAGTTCCTTTTATTGGTTGTGAGATTATTACATCACCTCTCTTTTTAAGAAATCTTTCCGGGCTGGCGCACATGAGAAATTTATCGAAGTATTTATAAAATGCAGAGAACGGATTAGGTGAAACCTTGCTAAGGTTTTTATGCACTGCTACAGGATCTATAATTGTTTTAGTGGCATAAAATTCCTGGCAAAAATTTATTTCATAACAGTCACCTTTTAATATGTGCTCCTGAAGTTTTCGTACGCTTTTTATGTAGGCGTTTCGTGAGAATCTACTTTTAAGAATAGGAACCGGAGAAATTTCTTCTGGAAAAAAACCTGACATAATTTCTTTATAAAGAAAATCAGGATCATTTGGTGGAAATACACCAATCCTCAATTCCGCATTTGAAATGATGAAAACTACCTCTGGTACAAAAAAAGACAGGATGGGAAAATCAATACCGTCAGGATTTGAAGAATATAAATCTTCAAATTCGTTTTTCAGATCGTAAGAAATATGGCCAAAAATCCAGTCATTGTTCTCTGAAAGAAAACGATCTAACTTCCCGACACTGAGTTCACCATTAGCATTGATAACAAACTGTGCGGTAACGCCTGCCCCTGCTATACAATCGTATGATTTTTTAAAATTGTATTCATGATTATCTAAAAAACAAAAGGTGCTATACTTTTTACCAAAGTTTAGCACCCGAGTTTTAATATTTAAATAATCTGTGATTAAATATGACGTAAATTTTCTACGCAAAGTAAGTGATAGAGTCAGCCAGTTTTTTCACTCTTAAAAATCAAAAGTCATCATCGTCATCATCGCCATCAACATCATCATTAAAGAGATCAAGATCTTTAAAGTCGTCGTCTAAATCAAGATCCTCATCGCCTTTCGCTTTTTTGCCGGCAGGTTTTTTATTCTTTGATTTAGGAATATCAAATTCTTCAAAGTCGGGATCGTAATCGTCATCGTCGGTCTTCTCCCAATCGTCATCAACTTCCACATCGTCATCATCGTCGTCGTCATCAATTTTCTTACCTTTTTTCTCCTTTGCGACCTTTATATTTTTAGAAGGCTTGGTCTCTTCCATGTCATCATCATCGTCGTCATCGTCAAGGCTTGAAGAGGCTTTTTTAGGTGATGGTTTACCAGTACTTGTTTTCATGTTATTTTTCGGAATGTTGGTTTGATTATCAGATTTTGGTTTCATAATTCTGAGGGATTATTTGTGTAAAATTTCAATTAGATTTTTAAATAGCCAAATATTAGGATAATTTTTTAAAAAATAAAATTTGCTTGCTATATATTAGAAAATCTACAATCATGATGCCATAATAATTTGATCACTTCCGGGCCCATTAGAAATAAATTTTACAGGCACGCCCAAAGCATCATTGATATAGCTGATGTATGTTTTCATTTCAGCAGGAATTTTATCGAAATCTTTTATGGAAGTGATATCACTTTTCCATCCCCTGAACTTTTTGTAAACCGGCCTGATAGTCATTCCCTGCATTTGAAAAGGAATTTGCATTGTATCAACACCATTCACATTATACATATTACAAACCTCCAACTCTTCGAGCGAATCAAGTACGTCAGCCTTTGTCATCACCAATTGAGTAACCCCATTGATCATGCAGGCAAAATTTAAGGCAATTAAATCAATCCATCCGCATCTGCGCGGGCGACCGGTTGTACTGCCAAATTCATTACCCAACTTACGAAGGCGTTCCCCGGTTTCTTCATGCAGCTCTGTAGGGAATGGTCCGCTTCCCACTCTTGTGCAATATGCTTTGGTAATACCAAACACCTCTTTTATTTTTTGCGGCGCTATACCAAGGCCACTGCTAACCCCGGCACTTATAGTACTTGACGATGTTACAAAAGGAAAGGTTCCAAAATCAACGTCAAGCATACTGCCTTGGGCTCCCTCTGCAAGCACCTTTTTTCCCATTTGAATTGCATCATTTATGAAATATTCACCATTCACGATGTTCAAGGATTTTATAAACTCAAGCGCTTCAAAAAATTCTTCTTCCCACGCGGAAATATCTTCTCTGAAGCCAAAGTTGTCCAGAAGCTTTTGGTGCTTCAACCTTAGTTTAATGTATTGGGAAATAAAATTTTTGTTTAATAAATCGCCGACACGCAAGCCGTTGCGGCCCGTTTTGTCCATGTACGCTGGCGTTATGCCTTTAAGTGTGGAACCTATTTTATCGTTTCCTTTTGCGGCTTCGCTTGCTTTATCAAGGGCACGGTGGGTTGGTAAAATCAGGTGAGTACGTTCGCTTATAAACAGGTTTTTTTTGTAGTTAATACCCATTGCAGCCACTGATTCACACTCACTCTTAAGTGTAATGGGATCAAGAACTACCCCATTACCTATCAAATTAATTTTGTTATCGTGAAATATTCCGGAAGGAATTTGGTGAAGTACAATTTTTTCACCATTTATATAAAGCGTGTGCCCCGCATTCGCACCGCCCTGGAAACGGGCAATTACATCATACCCTGGAGTAAAATAATCTACAATTTTTCCTTTTCCTTCATCGCCCCACTGCAAGCCGAGAATTACATCAACCATTTAAAAACTTTTTAGGATATTGGGTAAAAGTAAAAGGAAAAAAATAAATTCAAACTTTTTTGTTTGACCATGGAAGATTAAAAAAAGCGGAGATTTTTTGATTCTTTTTATCGTGGTTTGAAAACTATCAGGCAACTTTCAACATACTAAGCTTGCTGATTTTAAATTTACGCATAGCATAATCCAGCGTAACGATAAATGTTTTTACTTTCTGAGAAGGAAGTTCATACATGGCATCATTCAAAATACTTTCGCAAATACTTCGAAGGCCACGTGCGCCCAATTTATATTCCATGGCTTTATCCACCATAAAATCATACACATCGTCTTCAATCACCAGCTCAATGCCCTCAAGATCAAATAATTTTTTGTATTGCTTAATCAGGGAATTTTTCGGCTCGGTTAAAATATTCCGCAGCGTTATCTTATCAAGCGGATTCAGAAAAGTTATCACAGGCAAACGGCCAAGTAATTCTGGTATCAGGCCAAAAGATTTAAGATCCTGCGCATTTACAAATTGTAATAAATTCTTTCTTTGAAATTCCTGCAAATCTTTGTTTACAGTGAAGCCAATGGCATTGGTATTTATGCGACGGGCGATAAGCCTGTCAACTCCATCAAAGGCACCCCCGCAGATAAAGAGAATATTGCTGGTATTTAATTTGATTAGTTTTTGCTCCGGGTGTTTACGGCCGCCTTGTGGTGGCACAAGTACTTCTGTGCCTTCAAGTAGTTTTAGTAATCCCTGCTGTACGCCTTCGCCACTCACATCCCGTGTGATACTTGGATTATCGCTTTTGCGGGCGATCTTATCAATTTCATCAATATATACAATTCCCTTTTGCGCAGCATTAATATCAAAATTGCATACTTGCAGTAATCTACTTAAAATACTTTCCACATCTTCTCCTACATAGCCCGCCTCGGTAAATACCGTCGCGTCAACAATGGCAAAAGGCACATTCAGTATACGGGCAATAGTCTTTGCAAGTAACGTCTTACCTGTTCCGGTTTCACCCACCATGATGATGTTGCTCTTTTCTATTTCAACATCATCACTGTCTATTTTTTGGTTAAGCCTTTTATAATGGTTGTAAACCGCGACCGCAAGCACTTTCTTCGCATCATCCTGGCCTATTACATATTCGTCAAGAAACTTCTTTAACTCAACAGGTTTTTTTACTGATAGCTTGTAATTAGAAGACTGGGCATTTTTTTCAGGCATGGGAAAAATTTCCTGCGTAATTATCTCCTGTGCATGATCCACACAATTTTCACAAATGTGACCTTCCTGTCCTGCAATAAGAATTTTTACTTCATCACGGTTTCTTCCGCAAAAAGAACAATGTAAAGTTTGTTGTTTAGCCATGCCTTAATACTATTTCTGAAATGAACTCTATTTACTCTATAAATTACGACTTTTAATTTTAATGCCGGTATTTCCAGCTATAAGATTGTACCAATGACAAAATTATAACAGTAAATGTTGCATTACACCTTATCAAGGATGCCGTCAACAATACCATATTTCTTGCTCTCTTTAGCATCCATCCAATAATCCCTGTCAAAGTCTTCCATTACTTTATCGTAAGTCTGGCCGCAATTTTCTGCAAGAATCCTGGCACCCAATTGCTTGGCTTTTAAAATTTGTACAGCAATTATTTCAAGATCAGCACTTGTTCCCTGGCCTCCGCCACTTGGCTGGTGTATCATCACTTCACCGTGAGGGAAAATAAATCTCTTACCTTTAGCTCCCCCGCTCAGCAAGATGCTGCCCATGCTTGCCGCCATCCCCATACAAATTGTGCTTACCGGAGAAGTGATCATCTTCATAGTATCATAAATAACCATACCACTAGTGACACCACCTCCAGGGCTATTGATATAAAAACTGATTTCTTTACCCGGATCAACAGCTTCAAGGTATAAAAGCCTGTTGGTTATATCTTTTGCACTTTTATCATCTACTGGTCCCCACAGAAAAATTTTTCTTTGTTCGATAAATTTTTTGTCAAACATCATCCCACCCATCATTTTTTCCATGGGGTTTTCTGGCAATGCTTTTTCCGGTTCTTCCTCGTCTTCAGACCTCCTAATATTTGTGTTATATAAATTCATGTCTTATTAATTGAATGATCTTATTTTTTTAATTTTTTTGAATTAGTAACTAATACTTCATCTATAAGCCCATAATCTTTTGCCGCATCAGCCGTCATCCAGTAATCGCGATTGCTGTCTTTAGTGACTTTTTCTATTGTCTGCCCGGTGTGATTGCTTAATATTTCGTACAGTTCGTGCTTCACTTTTCTTACTTCATTCACTGTTATTTCCACATCAGAGGCCTGCCCCTGTGCTCCCGCGCTTGGCTGGTGCATCATTATACGGGAATGTTTTAAAGCGCTTCTTTTGCCCGCTGCTCCTGCACTCATCAATACGGCTGCCATACTTGCTGCCATGCCTGTGCAAATGGTCGCTATATCGGGTGAAACAAACTGCATTGTATCATACAAACCAAGACCGGCATATACCCCGCCCCCGGGTGAGTTAATGTACAATTGCACGTCCCTGGTTCTGTCCGTGCTTTCTAAAAAGAGTAACTGGGCGGTAATAATATTAGCAACCTCGTCATTAACAGGATATCCTAAAAATATAATCCTATCCATCATCAAACGGCTATAAACGTCCATTACGGCTACATTCATCGGGCGCTCTTCAATAATATTTGGGGTAAGGTTGGTTACGTTGTGATTAATATATCCGTGAAGCATGCTACTGCTTATTCCTTTGTGCTTTACTGCGTATTTTTCAAATTCTTTTCCTATGTTCATAAATGGAGTTTTGTTTAGTAACAAATATGTGTGCCTGAAGTTCCAAATATTATGCTAACAAATAAATGAGACAAAAGGGCATAATCTTCAGCAAAAATACTAAGATCAACTTTGTGATTCGCTTTCTTTAACAATGGAAACACTGCTGCTGCAGCCTAACCTGTCGGCTCCGGCATCAATAAGTTCTTTTGCAAACTGGTATGCTTTTATTCCTCCGCTGGCCTTTATTTTTACAGTATCATTGAGGTGTTTTCTTATAAGTTGTACAGCATGTACAGATGCACCTTTCTCAGCATATCCGGTGGAAGTCTTTACATAATCAACACCAGCAGCCCCGTATATATCGCAGCATTTTACGATTTCATCGTCTGAAAGAATGCCGCTCTCAATAATGACTTTTAAAACTTTATTCCTGTTTTTAATAATGGGTAAGATCGTGTTGATCTCATTTGCCAAAAATTGCCAGTCATTATTTTTTATCGCTAAGATATTGATGACCATGTCAAGTTCATCTGCACCATCAACAATAGCCAATACAATTTCCGCAACTTTGGCTTCAATAGCTGAATAGCCAAATGGGAAGCCAATAACGGTCGCCACTTTTACTTGTGAATTATTTAGTATTTCCTTTGCTTTTTTTACAAACGGCGGCGGTACACACACTGCTACAAATCCATATTGTTTTGCTTCATCGCAGATTTTTTCAACCTCAGCTAATGTCGTAGTGGGTTTTAAAATCGTGTGATCTATGTATTTAGCTATCGTCATTCAAAAAAAATGAAGGTAGGAATTTAACTTATTTCTATCTTCAACCAGAACAATAAATATTGCTTATGAAAAAATCCGTCTTCGTTTTATTCTTCGCCAGTACTTTTGCTGTTTTGCTTTCGCCGGTTGTAAGCCACGCCCAAGCCACTTTTCCTGTGAATGGAATTTCAAACCCAACCGAAAATGCTTACGCATTTACGAATGCCACCATTGTAAAAGATGCGTCGGCTACGCTTACAAATGCAACTCTTCTTATACGCAATAAGAAAATAGTTTCGGTTGGAAATAATATCACTATCCCAAAAGGATATGTAGTAATAGATTGCGCAGGAAAATATATCTATCCATCATTTATTGATTTGTTCAGTAATTACGGAATAACAGCAGCGCAAAAAAGCCCTCCGAGATTTAATCCGTTGGCAGGCTATCAACTGACCTCAGATACCAAGGGCGCCGTTGGCTGGAACCAGGCTATTAAGCCTGAAGTAAATGCATCAGAATTATTTGATGCCAATGATAAAGATGCAAAATCGTTACGCGATGCAGGTTTTGGAACTGTACTCACTCACCAGGAAGATGGCATAGCGAGGGGAACAGGAGCCCTGGTGACGCTTGCAAACCAGCCCGATAATTTTGTAATGCTAAAAGAAAAAGCCTCAGCACAATATTCATTTAGCAAAGGCAGTTCCACGCAATCTTATCCTTCTTCGCTAATGGGCGTAATTGCCTTATTAAGGCAAACTTATTATGATGCTGCATGGTATAAAAACAAGCCTTCGGAAGAAGGTAAAAATATAAGTCTTGAAGCATGGAACCAGGAGCAAAACCTTCCCCAGGTATTTGATGCTGATGATAAATGGAATTGTCTACGGGCCAACCGGATAGGTAATGAGTTTGGTGTAAAATATATTTTAAAAGCCGGCGGTAATGAATACCAGCGTATAAAAGAAATGGCTGCAACCAAAGCGACATTTATTTTACCCATTGATTTTCCACAGCCAATGGATGTAGAAGACCCTAACGACGCCCGGTATGTATCTCTTGGGGATATGGAGAACTGGGAATTGGCGCCTACAAACCCGGCTGCGTTTGAAAAAGCTAATATTACCTTTTGTTTTACAGCAGATGGATTGAAAGACGCAAAAGCCCTTTTGCCAAACATCCGTAAAGCAATAGACGCCGGCCTTTCAGAGAGCGAGGCGTTGAATGCTTTAACAAAGAATCCGGCAATAGCTATAAATACATATGATGAAACCGGCAGCATAGAAAATGGAAAACTCGCAAATTTTATTATTACTAACGGTCCCGTATTCGAAGAAAAAACAGCTATACTTCAAAACTGGATACAGGGCGAAAAATATGCTGTGAAAGAAAATGAATGGAATAATGTTTCAGCCAAATATAATCTCGTAATTACCGGCCTCAATGGTGGCGCACAACAATATTCACTCGAGGTAAAATCTATGAAGGCGGCTTCAGTGATCGGGACCGACACTTTAGCAACGAAATTTTCTTATGACGGTAAGTTGGTTCAAATTGTTTTTTCACCTGTGCTTCCTAAGAAAAAAGCAAACCCGGAAAATAAAGAAACAATAATTATAAAAGACAGCACCGCCGCAAAAACGGATTCCTCTGCAATTGCAAAAGCAAGAATTGATTCAATTGCAAAACCTCCGGATACGGGCGATGACCAGAAACCCGAAAATCAGCGACAACAAAAACTTGTTCGAACAAAAGGCCGTGACATACCCGCTGTCAACATCGGTGCTGCAATACGCCTGAGCGGTGTGAGCAATGGAGATGTGTGGCAGGGAAATGGAATGGATACCTCCGGTAACATGCTTTATTGGACCGCTACTCTAGTAAAAGAAAATCCTGCAAAAAAAGATACCGCGAAAAAGAAAGAACCCTCGCCTGTAGGGAAAATCACTTACCCGTTTGGCGCTTATGGCTGGGAAACAATGCCGGTGCAAAAAGATATTTTAATAAAAAATGCCACCGTGTGGACGAGTGAGAAGGAAGGCGTTTTGCAAAACACAGACGTGTTGGTAAAGAATGGAAAAATTGCAGCCATTGGCAAAAACTTAAATGCATCAGCTTCTATAATTATCGATGGCACAGGCAAGCACCTGAGCCCGGGAATTGTTGATGAGCATTCACATATTGCTGCGGTTTCAATAAACGAAGGCGGCCAGTCTGTAACTTCTGAAGTGCGCATTGGCGATAACCTGAATCCTGAGGACATAAATATTTATCGCCAGTTGAGCGGCGGTGTCACTACATCCCACATTCTTCATGGAAGCGCTAACACCATTGGCGGCCAAACCCAATTAATAAAACTACGGTGGGGGGTAAACGACACCGCTTTAAAATTTGCAGGCGCTGACCCTTTCATAAAATTTGCCTTAGGTGAAAATGTAAAAAATACGCGTTCAATAAATAACAACCGCTTTCCAAATACAAGGATGGGTGTAGAAGAAGTATTGACTGATGCGTTTACCCGTGCCCGTGATTATGAAAAAGCCAGGCAAGCTTATGACAACCGACCAAAAGGCAGCAACATGGCTCCGGTAAGAAGAGACCTTGAACTGGATGCATTAGTAGAAATTTTAAATAAAAAAAGATTTATCACCTGTCATTCTTATGTAGCAAGTGAAATCATTTCTGCGATGCGTGTTGCTGAAAAATTTGGATTCAGGTTTAATACGTTCACACACATTTTAGAAGGATATAAGGTAGCTGATAAAATGAAGCTGCACGGCGCAAATGCATCTACTTTCAGTGACTGGTGGAATTATAAAACAGAAGTGATAGATGCTATTCCGCAGAACGCAAGCATTATGCATAAAGAAGGTTTGAATGTGGCCATTAATTCTGATGACGCAGAAATGGCAAGAAGGCTGAACCAGGAAGCTGCAAAAAGCATAAAATATGGCTTAAGTGAGGAAGAGGCTTTAGACATGGTAACCATCAACCCGGCTACTATGCTGCACATACAGGATAGAACAGGAAGCATTAAAGTTGGCAAAGATGCTGACCTTGTGTTATGGAATAATGATCCGTTAAGCGTTTATGCGGTAGCACAAAAAACTATTGTTGATGGTATTATTTATTATGATGTTGACCACGATGCTATGATGCGAAAACAAATGCAAACTGAGCGAAACAGACTTATCCAGAAGCTTTCCGGGGAGAAAAAATCAGGCGCTTCCATGTCGCCACCCACGCCAACAGAACAAATTCTTTTGCGCTGTGAAGATGACGATCAGCCATATACTGATCAACAATAATATTTATCGCATAACACTTTTTAATAGACAAAAATGAAAAAAATATTCGCGTTTATAATTGTCATTTTAATTTTCAGTGTGAAAACATTTACGCAACCGACCATATCACCTGCGCCTGAAAATAGCGGGATAATTTACTTAACCCATGCTACTATACACGTTGGCAATGGCACCATCATCAATGACGGAACTATCAAAATCAATAAAAGCAAAATAGAAGAGATTGGCAACAATATTTCTGTGCCACAGGATGCAAAAACTTATGATGTAAAAGGCAAGCAGGTTTATCCCGGACTCATTAGCTGTATTACTAACCTGGGGCTTAAAGAGGTTGGCTCCGGTGTAAAAGGCTCAGATGATTACCAGGAACTTGGACCTATGGACCCGTCCGTGCGCTCGATCGTAGCATATAATGCTGCTTCTACTGTTATCAATGATGTACGTGTAACCGGCATTTTGCTGGCAAATGTATTGCCGCAGGACGAGGAAGGTTCGCGACAACTGATTACAGGTACATCCAGTGTTGTGCAATTGGATGCATGGGATTGGGAAGATGCAGCTTATAAGATGGATGGACAAATGAATTTTAATATGCCATCCTTAATTGCAAGGCGTAGCCGCTTTTCCCGTGCGGCAACCACACCACAAGTCGATCCTGAAAAGGAAGCTTTGGATCAGGTAGAATCTGTGAAAAGTTTTTTCAAGGAAGCAAAAGCTTATCTCGCAGAGCCAACACATAAAGAAACCAATCTGAATTATGAAGCAACAAAAAATCTATTTGATAAAAAGCAAAAGTTTTTTGTGCATTGTAATTCTGTAAAAGAGATGTTACTGGCAATTGATTTTGCAAAAGATTTCGGGTTTGATGTAGTAATAGTAGGCGGTGCAGATAGCTGGCAGATTGCGCCATTGCTCAAACAAAATAATATCCCTGTCATATTATTTCAAACGCATGCACTGCCGCAAACCATAGATGATGATGTGGATCAGCCCTACAAAACTCCTTATCTTCTACAAAAGGCAGGCGTATTATTTGCCATGGCAGATAATCATGTTGAAAGCCGGGGAAGAAACCTTGCTTACGATGCAGGAACCGCAGCCGCTTATGGGCTTACTAAAGAAGAAGCATTAAGTTCTATAACTTACAATGCCGCTAAAATACTCGGCATTGACTCTACTGCTGGTACGTTAGAAGCAGGAAAAGATGCAAACATAATAATAAGCGAAGGTGACGTGCTGGATATGG
>JBDTSD010000141.1:0-11298 GCA_039931355.1 Ginsengibacter sp. | reverse complement strand
GCTAACCACTTTTCTGCGACTTCAGATGGCGAATGAAGCGGCCAGGTCCAGGTGAATATTTCTTTGCCATGATTGTCAATGGCAGTGAGATTCAATGCATCGCTTGATGGCCAGGAAGAAGGGAGATTCAAATTTATAAATTTTCTTTCTCCTGGAGCTATCGAAACAGGTTGTGCGTCTCCTTCTTTGCCTGTAGTAGTGAGTACATTTTTATCGTTTGGATTTCCAAAACTTATTAGCTTCCATTTAAAAGTGCATTGATTCAAATTGGTGAACATGTATCTATTTTCCACTAATAATTTTCCGTCAAAGTTTTGCGGAATAAACTTCTTGTCAATATATACCGGCGACCATATTTCTTTAATAGCATAAAAGCTTCCTTCCTTTTCGCGATGCGGCCCTAAAATTCCATCGGGCGCATTGTTCCCGTGCGTATCAATGCTGTCATTTTTATCGCGGCGCACGATTCCTTCATCAGCAAAAACCCAAAGAAAGCCACCGGCGCTGAGCGGCATCTTCGTCATGATATTCCAGTAATCATCAAGCCCTGCACCCAGGCCACCATCATAAAGTCCATGCAATAATTCTGTAGGAAAAAAAACTTCAGTTCCATACAGGGAAGTATTTACCAAATAATTATAGTCAGGATAATGCTTGGTGTTGGTGCCATTAAATTTTTCCCATGGATGAATTACAATTCTTTTTTGCGGATCATATAAATCATAATCATTATCAAGATTGCGGTTAAAACCTCCTTCATTACCATTGTCCCAAATTACAATTGAAGGATGATTTACATCACGAACTACCAGTTCTTTTACCAGCCGGTGGCCGGTACTATCATCATAAAAATGTTGCCATCCGGTTAGTTCATCCAGCACCAGGAGGCCCAAAGAATCACATGCATCAAGGAAGTCAATGTCGGGCGGGTAATGCGACATCCTCACCGCATTCATATTCATTTCTTTTATTAAATTAATATCTTCAATATTTATTGCCTTGCTGGTGGTACGCCCGCTTTCCGGCCAAAAACTATGATGATCCACGCCTTTAAACATTACCTTTTTTCCATTCAAATAAAAACCATCATGTGGCCTTAATTCCACCGTGCGAAATCCAAATTTTTGTTGTACGGTATGAATAATTTTGCCTTCATTATTTTTCAATGAAACAGTAGCCGTATATAAGTTGGGGAATTCTGAACTCCACAATGCAACATCTTTGTATTGATGTTCCAATGTAAACAGGGTATCGCTTGCTGATATTGGAATTGAAAAAGATTTTAGTTTCTCACCATCACCTGCTTTTTCAATATCAGTTTCTAAAGAATAGCCCTTCTCAACATTGGCTGTAAAAACTTGCACACTAAAATTACCGTTCGCCTCCGCATTAATGGCAAGCCTTTCGATATGTTCTTTTGGAAGAACCTCTAAATAAACCGGGCGAAATATGCCGCCAAAAATCCAGAAATCACCATTACGTTCAGCGATGTTAATAGAAGTATTTTCTGAGCGTTTGCTTACTTCTACCTCAAGCAAATTTGATTTTCCGAATTTTAATAATGGAGTGATATTATATTTGAATTGGTAAAAAGATCCCTGGTGTATTTTGCCCGCTAACCTGCCATTTACCTTTACTTTAGTATCCGTCATCGAACCTTCGAATACAATATTAATTTGTTTGTCTTTCCAGGTTTTATCGGCAGTAAAATGATAACGATAACGGCCAATCTCATCGCCCGGTGATTTTTCGCCTCCATAATTATAAGTGCCGAAGCCCTGTAATTCCCAACACGATGGCACAGGGATAGTTGCCCATTTGCCGCTGTTATTTCCTTTGGTACAAAAGAAATCCCATGCAACGGTATGGTCTTTATCTGTTCCGGATAAATACTTCGTAATTGTTTGCTGACTATTGCTTTTTAAACTAATAAAGCAGCATATTAGCATTGTATAAAAAGGTAATTTTCTAAACATAATTTAAGATAATGATTATTCTCTCCTACCAGTTTTTTTTATTACTAATACTTATTTGCCTGATCAATAATAATAATTAGTGCCAGATTTTGCAGTAAGTAATACCTTCTATTAGCCATTGAGACTTGATGGTAGTTTGATAATTTCCATTCCCTTAAAGATTCCATCACACCATTCCATCCTTTCCAATGCATTGACATCTTAGTACTTTGGAGTTTCCTTTATAGTTATTAAGATACCTAAAGGGAAATAGCCATACTTGTGATTTACTATTTATTCGTTTCTATAAAGACAGGTGTGTCCGACACATCAATCGCCAGGTTGCCTTGTGATACCGTTGTCGCGATCATCTTGCCAAAAACATCCGTTGCCTTTGCGTTATTAAATGTCCATGGTAAAGTATAATGTGCAGCCGGTTGGTCTTCGCCGGAAAAAGGATCACGCTTTTCCCAGGCAACATACAAGTTGGGGCCACTTGTTCTTTTTATTTCAAAAAGATAAAGTAATGGTTTCCCGGTAACGTCAATTTTTTCTATTGCTTTTAGATCATTAAGGTAATTTGTCATTCGCTTAAATACGGCAGCCTCGGGATACTCTTTGATCAACTTACCTTTATCATATTCCACCAGTTTATTTTTACCAAACATCAATGTCATTATATTATTTGTATCATTTGTGCTATGCCATAGATCCCAATACATCGTTTTTTGAACCCCCGCAGAAAAAGCAAGAATATTTCTCATAACAATGTCCCGGCTTTGAAGCCTGTAATACTTATCATCTAATTCTTTTGAAGAACCCATCATAAACATTTGTGTTTGCGGAGATAGCTTGTTGATGCTGTCGTACAAAGCCGCAATCGGATTTTTCATTTTAAAATAGGCAACTGTATCCTGGGTAGCCACTACCCTTTGCCACTCCATTACCTGGCCTATGTATTTAAAGTTAACAGGAAAACCAAAAAAGCCCGGACCATTATATTCTGTACAAATGATCGGTTGGGCGTGAGCTGAATCAGCAAGTTGCTTTTTGAAATAAGCAACCCTTTCCGTAATCGTGTAAGGATCAGCATAGAGCCGCAAATCGAATATGTCAAAATAATCCGACGCTTCTTTTATCGCTTTATTAAAAAAAGCAAGGCCGGCTTTTTGACCAGGTATCTCCAGCATCCCCGGCGGATTAAAAAGTCCGTCGTAACCACCCATCACTACCTTTGCCTGCGGATCGGCATCTTTCACAGCCTTGTAAAAAATTTTCAACTGGCTGATAAATTCTCCAGCCGTGCCGCTCCAATAAACCGGGTTACTTGCTTCACAATCGTTTTGCCAAAGCTTTATTTTACCCTTGCAATGTTTTACTAAATCATAAATGAATTGGTAATACTCATCACCTGATTTCGCGGGAGAGGGAGGCAATATTGGCGAAGGAACTCTTGTAGCCCACGTAGAGGAAGAAAATACAGCAAGCAATACTTCATCAGAAGGAGTAAGTTGCTTAAGAAGTGTATCAACCGAGCGCCAGTCATATTTATTTTTGGCAGGCTCAAGCTGCTGCCAAAAGAGGTAGAGCTTGGTGAGATTTACGTTCATCTTCCTTAATTGCGGCATAAAAATCCTGGGCGTATCCTCTAAACCATAACTAAATCCCCACGCCACACCTAAGGCAGGGCCCGGCATTGAAATGGCATTTGAATAGATTTTCGGTTGAGCGTAACCGTTACCAAAGAATAATAAATGGCAGGCAAATACCAATAAACCAATCTTTACTATTTTCATAACAATTTATTTTTACTGATGAAATACTTTATCTGCATGTTCCTGAAAAATGGCCGTTAATGCGTCCGTATGTTTAAGGAGAAATTTAAATTTTGATTCATTGTACACAGAAAAAAGATCATACACATCTTTTGCCATAGCCGCGTAATACTGCTTTCCTTTTTCATGTTTTTTCGGAATAAGGCGAATGATCACTTTTCTCCTGTCTTGCGGGTCAGCTTCTCTTTTTACGAAACCTGCTTTTTGCAGCCGGTCTATTACGCTTGTAATAGCGCCGGTGGTTAGCCGTGTCACCTTTGCCAGGTCTCCCGCTGTGCACGGCCCCATTTCCATAAGAAAATCAATGCACTCAGCATCCGTCGGATTGAGATTCATCTTTTCGGCAATTGCATATTGGAGCATTAAGGAGGCCCGTGTAAGCTTACGGGTTGCCATCATCAGCTGATAAACCTTATCTGTCTTATTTTGAGGAATCGTTGTTTTATTTATCTTATCCATTAAATATCTTAATGATTAAGATAAAATTAAATCACGGGTTTGAGAATGCAAAATTTATTTTTGCATGAACTAAAGATGCAGCCATCTGTTTACCTTTTAGTGCCGAATGGTTTTATATTTGTACTATTAGAAAAAAAAGCTGCCAGCCTATATTAGCTTACGGCCATACTGATAACATCATTCTGAATAATAAAATGACCAAAGATTATCCCGGCGAACGATGGAAAAATGTTGCGTTCGATTTTGCGTTTACCAATAAGTTCCGCATTGAAGTGTCCAATTTCGGAAGACTGCGAACGTTCAATATTGTGTCTGATGGCAACATTGTTAACGGCTCTATGATAAACGGTTACCGTATCATAAGACTAAAATTTTACCGGCCCCGGGATGAAAAAACACAGAGCCGCTTTGATTATTTGCAAAAGCAGTCGCTCAAGCTTTCAGGAAAATTAAGATCACTAAAAGAAAATAGCGGAGACAAAAAGGTAATTGAAGAGACAGCCAAACTGCTCGAAAGTTTCAAAAAAAACTTAAGTAAAAAATTCCAGGATGATTTAAAAGAACGCACCATCAATTATCATTCACTTGTACATAGGTTGGTGGCGGTTTATTTTCTCAAAGAACCCAAAGCGAATCAAACATTAGTCGCTCACCTGGACTATGACAAATTAAACAACAGGGCAACAAATTTAAAATGGATGACGCCTGAAGAAAATTATGAACACCAAAAAAATAGCCCGCAAGTGATAAAAGAAAAGCTGGAAAGAAGATACCGGCGACAAAAAGGTACAGGCATTATTAAACTAACAGTTACAAAAGTGATGCTGCTAAAAAAATTACTTAACGAAGGGAAAACTATAAAGCAATTGGTAAAACAATTTAAAGTAACTGACACACAAATTTACAGGATAAAGCGCGGTGAAAACTGGGGAGATATAGAAGCCGCAAAATGATGATTTAAAAAAAATTATTCCCGCAATCCTAAATCCGTAGGTAAGCCATCGAGGCTTTTCAAATTCTTTTCAAGTATATATTCACGTAAGCCTCCGTCACCTTTCTTCTCTGCCCATTCAAAATGAATATCCCGCTCGCCTTTATAATCAAATAGCGGCACGCCGAAGCCGCATGATGTTTGAACGAGGTCAATATTAGCAACAATTATTTGCCTTGTGCTTGGATATATCTTAAAACGCGGGGCATATATCTCCCAGTCATCCGTACCTGGAAGCACCGCAAACCCTTTACCGTACAGCCGCATAATGTTTGGCGGCCCTTCGTAAGAACAAAACATAATGGTGATACGGCCGTTTTCCAAAGTATGTGCTGAAGTTTCATTACCGCTGCTTATAAGATCCATATAAGCAACTTTGTTTTCCGACAATACCCTAAAACAATCGAGGCCCTTTGGCGAAAGATTTACCCTACCTTCTTCACTTAAAGGAGCAGTTGCCACGAAGAAAATGTGTTGGATTTGTATAAACTCTTTGTGCGCCAGTGTTATACTTTGATGAAGCTTGCCCATGTGTTGTTTTTAGCAATAAAGTTAAAGAAAGCAACGCCCTATACAAAGAGCGTTGCCTATAACATTTATTTTATGCCAACATCACTTTTGAGGCGGCTTGCTTTTTTCACCAGCTTAATAAATTCGCTCCTGTAGCCTTCAGTATCTGTTCCTGTGGCGTCAGTTGCAAGGCTTATTACCTCCTTATAATTATCGGTGCCCTTGTATTTACTATCTCTCAACAACATGCCAAAGCCAGCAACGGCGGCTGCAAACCTGAAATTATCAGACGTATTATTTATGTCAACAGACTTATCAACTACACTATGAACGATGAGCTCACTGGCATCTTTATCCGGTGCCTTGTAGCGCAGCTTTATAGTAAGCATTTCATCGTTGAAAGATGTTTTGCCGTGGGTATTATTCTTTTGATATTTTAGTGGATCAACATTTTTTAAAAAAGATGATTTTACTCCCGCAGGAATTATTTCATATAAGGCCGTTACGGTATGGCCGCTGCCCAATTCGCCTGCATCTTTTTTATCATCATTAAAATCTTCTTTGTTCAGGAGGCGATTTTCATAACCTATCAAGCGATATCCCGCTACTTTTTCAGGATTGAATTCAAGTTGCAATTTTACATCTTTTGCTATGGTAAAAAGTGTTCCGCCAAATTCATTTACCAAAACTTTCCGGGCTTCATTTATCCCATCAATGTATGCGTGATTACCATTTCCTTTATCAGCAAGTTGTTCCATTTTACTGTTTTTGTAGTTACCCATTCCGTAGCCAAGCACGGTTAAGTATATTCCATGGTTGCGTTCTTTTTCCACCAGGCGAACCATATCATCATCGCTGCTGGCGCCAACATTAAAATCACCATCAGTGCAAAGGATGATCCTGTTGTTTCCCTTCTCCATAAAGTTTTCCTGCGCAGTTTTATAAGCAAGCTGAATGCCTGCTCCACCTGCTGTTGAGCCTCCTGCTTCCAAAGCATCAATAGCAGTTTTAATTTTTATTTTGTCACTTCCGCTTGTTGGATGCAGCACCAGTCCTGCATTGCCGGCATATACTACCATAGAAATGCGATCTTCTTCGCGAAGCTGGTCCACAAGTAATTTCATTGATGCTTTCACGAGCGGCAATTTATTTTCAGTCATCATGGAACCGGAAACATCAATCAAAAAAACGAGGTTGGATGCAGGTAGATTTTCAACAGGAATCTTTTTTCCCTGCAACCCTATCAACACCAATTTGTTTTCTTTATTCCAGGGGCAATCACTTATCTCGGTATTCACAGTGAAAGGGTCTTTGCCGTTGGGTTGAGGATATTGGTATTTAAAATAATTGATCATCTCTTCTGTGCGTACCGCGCCAGCCGGCGGAAGTTGGTTGCTATTAATATAGCGGCGCACATTGCTGTAAGAAGCGGCATCTACATCAATTGAGAAAGTTGATAAAGGATCATCACTCACTTTGTGAAAACCATTTTCAACTATGTTGCTGTATTCTTCTGTATTGTATTCTTTATCCTGGTTATTATACTTCGGAGAAAGGGAAGGGCTTGCACCGGTAATAAACATGCCACTTGTTTTTGCCTCCATTTTCCCTTTAGTTCTATAGCCTGTGATTACCACTGCATCCATTTGCATGTTAGTTGCTTTCATAACAACATTAATAATTGATCTCTTATTGATTTTCACACTTTCTGCACTATATCCTACGCCAGAAAAGTAAAGGTATTTTTCCTTGTCATCTACCGATATTGTATAGTGGCCCTTTACATCCGAAAAGGCCGTAGCACTTCCTGCATTTACTGATACATTTGGAATGGGAGCGCCTGCTTCATCGGTTATATTCCCGGAAATGGTAACTGATTGTTTTCTGTCAAAAGCCGCAATTAAAATAAAAACGGGCAATAGCATTAAAATAATTTTTTTCATAACCTTAAATTTTGAATTGATGATGATGTAATAATTTCCGTTTGGAAATTGCTGTTGTGAAAATGATTTTTCAGATGGATGCATCATTTTTAAGAATTACATAAAGTGATGAGAAAAATATTTAGATAACTTTATTGCCTTGGCTTTTATAAGAAAAATATTCTCTGCCGAAACTGACCGTGAACTTGTAGAAAAATACAGGAACGGTGGAGATATGAATGTGCTTGGAGAATTGTACAACAGGTATATGGAGCTTGTGTATGGTGTTTGCCTGAAATATATGAAAGAGCCGGAAGAAGCAAAAGACTGCGTGCTCAATATATTTGAGGAGCTTGTGACGAAACTTAAAAAATATGAAGTAGATAATTTCAAAGGATGGCTATATCAGCTTTCAAAAAATTATTGCCTGATGAAAATCCGTAGCGATAAAAAATATCCGATGCATGTTGATGCAGATGTTATGCATTTATCAGAAAATATTCATCATGATAATGTGATGGAGAAAGAACTGGATTTAAATACGATGGAATATTGTATTGAGCAATTGCCTGAAGACCAGAAACAGGCTATTCAATTATTTTATCTAAAAGAAAAATGTTACAAAGACATAGCAGAAACAACAAGCACTGATATAAATAAAGTAAGAAGCTTTATCCAGAATGGAAGAAGAAATTTAAAAATTTGTATGGAGAAACAGGCTTTGCAAAAAGCATGATCAATGGAAGAAAAAGATAAAACATATACAGCTGCAGACTTTGCACGCTACCACGCAGGCACGATGCCTGTTGCTGAAATGCATGCGCTGGAAAAAGCGGCACTGGAAGATCCTTTTCTCGCGGATGCACTGGAAGGCTATGCCCATAGCGCGTCACCGGAAAAAGATATTGCTGAATTACACGAGCTTCTCATGGAGAAACGTAAAAAGAAAAAGGCATTTTCTATTGCATCACTTTCTGAAAATAAATGGTGGCGCATTGCAGCGCTTTTTATCATTGTTCTTGGAGTTGGTTACCTGTTTTATACCAACACCCATAACAAAGCTGTGAACGATCTTGCAAAGAATGATATTAAAGAATCTCCTGCAAAGGTCGAAGCTCCTGCTCCTGTTGTAAAAGATTTGGATTCAGGAAATAACGATGTTGCTTTTGAAAATAAAAGTTCCGGGTTTGCAAAAAAAACTGAATCGGCCCTGCCGAAAATAAATACAGATAAAGAGCGCGAAAAAATAAGCATGCAAAGAATGGCGGATAGTAAGGAAGATGCAGCAGCATCGTTGGTGGAAACCACTAATGCTTTTACGGATAGCCCTGTGCAACCGCAACCCATTTTTAAAAAAGATTCATTGCGACAATTTGTTTTCAAAGGGTCGGTAACTGATGAAAGCGGCGCTCCTGTTGCTAATGCGGCCATTTTAAATAATAATACTAACAGACTTGAAGGCACAATAACTGATAAAGATGGCAGTTTCTCTTTTGCCTCGGCTGACAGCAGCGTAAAGATCGTTGCCCAGAGTGCTGGTTTTTATAGCAAGAATTCTTTGCTAAAGCAAGGTGCACCGTCAAATATAACATTAGAAAGAAACACGAGCAACCTTGATGAAGTTGTTGTAGTCGGCTATGGCGCTAAACGAAAAAAGGCGCGGTTATCATCTTCCACAAAAAGTTTAGATGGAAAGGCAGCAGGTATTGCAATAGACAAACGGGCAATTGTTCCTTTTCCTGTCAACGATAAATTCACTAAATATCTCCAGGAGAAACTGGTACCTGTATATGATGAAAATAATGAACGGGTTAATGGTGATGTTGTGCTGTCATTTAGCGTCAATAAAAAAGGAAGGCCGATGCATATAACCGTATTAAAATCAACTTGCGAAGAATGCGAAGAACAGGCAATAGAACTTTTAGAAAATGGCCCCGATTGGAAGGGCGGAAATAATATAACCGGATCGGTTGAAATAAAATTTTAATCCTTCATTCTATTCTATTTAAATTTTATCGTTTTACAAAAAAACTGTTCTGCGCTCTTGACACAACATCTGCATAAAATTCTCTCTATTACCCAAATCCACCAAATACAAAAAATCGTTAATGTAGTGCAACCCACTGAAGCCACTTTTAAATAACAATTTTAAAAGTGTAGGCTTATGAAAAAATATCTGTTACTCCCAGTACTTGTCTGTATTGCTTCTTTTTCGTTTTCTCAAAAGAAATCTCAATCAAATTTTGGAAGAGATTCATTTCCAGTAATAAAGATAAAAAGTGAACCCCGCTTTTATCTTACCGTACATGGTGGATATGCGTTTTCGCTTGGAAGTACTTTTAAATTTTACCCGGATAATATCTCTTCTATTTCTGTAACAGCACTTGACAATACACCTCCTATAAAAGAAATAAAATACAAGGAAGACTCTAAAGGCCTTGGAGATGGCGCAAGGGTTGGGGTTGGAATTTCATATATAATAAATGATTTTTTAAATGTAGGTATTGACATAGATTATTTCAAAAGCAGCATCAGCAAAACAAGAGATTCAACGTATTACAGCAACCAGGTATTACCTAACAATGTAGATGAAGTAACATACAATGAGCAATACAAAATTTCATACACAACTTCATTGTTATCGTTTTCGCCCAACATAACATTCAAAGCGATTGCACGCCCGAAATTTTTTATCTATAACAAACTTGGGGCAATTGTTATTTTTCACCCTTCAAGTATTCAGCATGAAACTTTAAATGGAAGTTACAAGTTGGGCTGGCGAGGCTTTTACAGGGATTCATCAATATCTACACAAAAAACTTATGACTGGGGAATTCGCAATCCTGCTTTTGGGTTTATGGGTGGCATAGGAGCTCAGACAAAAATCACGGAAAAAATAAGGGCTTATGCCGAATTTCAGTTTACCCATATCATTTTCAAAGTAAAAAACAGGGTACTTACCGATTTTAAAATGGATGGTACTGAAATGCTAAGTACTTTATCTCAAAGCGAAAAAGAAATTGTTTTTGCAAAAAGCTATACAAGCAATAATGCGAATGCAAACCCCGATAATCCAACAGTTGCTATTTATCAAAAATTCCCTATTACGTTCGCCGGTTTGCAAGCAGGTGTGGTATATCGTTTTTAGTAACATTATTGCCGAAGCAGGTTTAAACTTTAGCTGATTAATTTTTAAATATTATGGGATCAGAATATTACGAAGAAACAAAAAGACTAAAAACAAGGTTTACCATTGTTTACGTAGGCTCTATTGTATTGATTGCACTTTTTTTTGGCGCGTGGTGGCTTTATCATTCTTCAGACGACAGTCCGGAATTAACTAATTCGCAGGAGAACGCGGAACAAACGGCTTTATTGAACATGGATCGTACGCTTCATGAAGGCCTGGTGAACCTGGATGGGCTAAATATCAGCTATTCAAAATTGCTTGCTGAATCCGCTGACAGTTCAGCCCTGGATAGTGTGAATAACTTAATCAATACATCGCAAATAGCTTTTAGCAACCTCGTTGATAAAATGTATAGTCAAAGAAATATTTTTAAAAATCCATTGAATGCCAATAAATCTGACAGTATTATTTATGCTTTTATTTCAGCCCTTAATTC
>JBDTSD010000140.1:0-11349 GCA_039931355.1 Ginsengibacter sp. | reverse complement strand
TGCTCTTCTATGCGCAATCCAAATAAAAGCGGCCCTCTTTCTATGGCAACGGAATTATTGAACCAACGGGAGGTTGTCACTTCCATTGGAAGTATCAATTCCACCACATCATTATTTTTCCACTTCCTGTTTATCTTCACTATTTGATTGCCATCGGGCTGAGACCAGGTTTCCCCGTTTATTTTTATAATTGCTTTATTGCACCAGGCAGGAATGCGCAGGTGTAATGGAAAAATAAGTGCCCGCGGCGATTCGAGAGTAAATTTTATAGTATTGCTAAAAGGATAACTGGTTTCTTCAATAAATTTAATATCTGTACCATCAGCCACCTTAGCATTCACTTCCGAGGCACCGTATACTAACGCCGCTATACCATTATCCTCTGTAGCAAGCCATAGATTTTGAATAAATTTTGGCCAGCCCTGGTGCATGTTACTGGTGCAGCAGGGAAAGCCTGTAAGAACACCAAAGCATTGATCTGTGCCATCGTAAGCAGTAACAAAATTTCCGTTATGCCGGGTAACCATTACCTGGTTAGCCTGCTGGTAATACTGGCGGCCAAGATATCCCTCTTCAATTTGTGCAGGCAGTGCATTGAAAGCAATTTTTTCAAGATGATCCATCATACCCACGTCCCCGGTAATACTAATCATGTTTTCCAACGAATACATCATTTCAACCGCGGAACAGAGTTCAGAACCATGTACCGGATCATTTCCTCTTGTTAACTCATCTGCACCGTACATGCCCTGCGCCTGCCCGAGGTAGTGGCGAATGTCCTTAAATGCTTTATTAACTGCATCAAAATATTTTTGCTCCGGATGTTGCTGATAATATATTAGGGGCTCCTTAATTCCCTGGGCGAGATTCACCGTATGAAATGCATAAGGTGTCGCTACATCTTCCGTATGTAAAAATGAATTGGTCCAATCGAAAGATTGCTGGTGAATAATCTCAGCAAGCTTCAGCAGAAATTTTTCCCCGGTTATGTTGTATAACCAGTAAACCACAAGAAGATTATCGCCCGCTCTTTGAGCACCCCACCATGAATAATGGCCCAAAGGTGTTACAGGTAATGTTTTTAATTGATATTTTGAATAGCTAAGCATTAAGTCAATTACCCGGTGATCCTTTGTTGCATCATAATATTGTTGCAATACTTTCAACATGACCATCTTTGGCCACCAATCTTTCGCCCGGTTCCGTTGCAGTCCCGGTTCAGGTGCAGGTTCCACATCAGGCGATACTGGTCCAAAATAACCATCGTCCTGTTGATTTTGCAGAGACCATTCTATCCACTTTTGGGCTTTATCTTTTAGTTCCTTATCGTCAAGGATATATGCCAAAGGCACTAATCCATCCAACCAATAAGGCCCCCTCTCCCACACATCGCCATCACCGCCCAACCAGCCGTTACGGTTTCCCATCACCTGGGGGTATAATTCATCAAGGCGGCCACACATACCATTCTTCATATCTATTAGCTGATCATAGAGCCAGCCCTTAGGCTTTATACTTCCAATGGGCAATGCTATATATGGCTTGGAATGAAGTGGGTACCGGTTTTGTAAATACAGATTTTTACTGGTATCAGGAGGCAGCGCGGAGCAAATTTTCACGGTCATAAAAGTCATTAGGAGAATAAAAATCAGTTTCTTCATTTTTCTAAATTATGGCATCTGCTACCGGCATAATAGCTAATGAGATATATTCTTGAAATAACGTTTCCGGCAACGTTATCGCGATGCCGCAACATGAATGTTTACCGGGGGAATCGCCGAAAACAGGGCTTAAATTGGCTAAGTTTAGTAAATTGCAAACAAGAAAAAATGCGCCACTCCCAAGTAACAATTAAAGATATTGCCCGCCAGTTGAATATATCTGTTTCCACGGTATCCCGTGCATTGAGAAATGCTCCTGATATTAACCCGGAGACAAAGGAAGCAGTAATGAAGCTATCCAAAGAGCTGAATTATGAACCCAATGTAATGGCACAAGGCCTTGTGAAGCGAAACACAAAAATAATTGGTATTGTTATTCCTGTAATTCATTCCAATTATTTTTCGGAAGCACTGAGTGGAATGACTGAAATAGCGAATGAGTATGGCTACCATCTTATGTTTTGCCAGAGTAATGAAGATCCCATCCAGGAAATAAAAAGTATCAAGAAGCTGGTTGCCTGTCACGTTGATGGCTTGTTAATATCAGTCTCGAAGGATACTACGGATACCAGTGAGCTTGAAAAGGTAAGAGAGTTTGGGATTCCTATTGTAATGTTTGACAGGACCCTTGAAGACTTTCCTTGTAATAAAGTAATAGTGGATGAATACGAAGGCGCTTATAAAGCAGTGGAGCACCTTATTAAAAAAGGCTGTAAAAGAATTGCCCATGTGGCAGGACCTGTAAATACCTCTGTTTCTACTAACCGGATGAATGGGTATATTGATGCATTAAAACATTATAATTTACCTGTTGACGAAAAGCTTATTTATCGCTGTAATGCTTTTGAAGACGATGCTTTGGAGGCTATAAAAAAAATCATGCGGATAAATCCTATTCCCGACGGTATATTTTTTATAAATGATTTATCGGCTATTATTGCCATCAGGTACCTGCAGAAAAAAGGAATCGATGTTCCGGGCACTATAAAAATTGTAGGTTTTAATGATGATCCCGTAAGCGCCATGGTTGACCCTTCACTTACCACTATAATGCAGCCGGGATATGAAGTAGGCAAACTTGCTATGGGAATGCTGGTTGATGAAATAAATTTGCCTGCTACTAACTTCCAGGATATCCAGCTAAGAACACAACTCATTATTCGTAACTCAAGTAAATAACAATCGCAAAGGAAACAAAAAATTATTGCCCGCTTGCTATTTCTTGATTTTCTTAAATAGTTTACTTTCCTCCTTCACTGCGGCATTGTAGTCCACTACATAATACCACCAGTTATTTAAATGGCCATCTTTAGGATTGATCCCTTTGAATGAAGGTATATGTCGCATCCACCACGTCATATAACCAAGGTGTGTGCAGTTCCACTCCTGGCAATCGACTATCCTTCCTTTTGATTCACTTATATCGGGATAATTATACCAGGTATCGGCATAGGTGTTCACCCTGGTCTTATTGATCCAGTCATAGTCTTTTACTCCATTTGGAGGGAAGTGAATATTGCCAACATGCGCTTTATTTGGCACCTTCTTATCGAATGAGGTGAATAGTTCCCAATTATTTCTTTCGGCAGCATTGTTATCCCAGCGTCCATAAACCTTGCGCATGATCGACTCCATCCTATGGCCATAACTTTCCAGGGCCATAGACATCTCCCTTTCATAATTCAGCCCCATAATGGTAAGCAACTCTTTGCAGGAGGTGCCTTCAACCGGGTCAGAATTTAGCCAAAAAGCATGCTGCCCTGCAAAGGTGGACTCCCACGTGCCACCATAAGGAAATGTCCATAACCAAACTTCATTGATGATGCCTTTATCCCGCATATCGCAAAAGCTATAGTGATCGATAAATTTATTATAGTCGAATTTTGTACCTTCTTTTTTAAAAGTTTCCCAATTGGGTTCCTGTAGCAAATTAACAATCCTGTCAAGCGTAAGTAATTCCTTTTCATCCTTTAGCCGGGTAAAGAAAAGCGAATCGTCATACACTTTTACAATCTCGTATTGAATGGCACCATGACTCACGGAGTTTAGGGTATCTAAGTAAGCTTGCATTAGTTTCCGGGGATCGTTCCACTGAAATGTGTACCCTGGGGTTTTAAATAATTCGTGCATCCTCTTATTGCCAAGGGAAGGTATTTTAGGATCTTCAATCACCACGGCAACTTTTACTATTACCGGAGACCGATCCGCCATTTCTTTTTGCGCATTAACAACTGGCAGAACCAGGAAAAAACAAACGGGGAAAATTAGTAAACTGAAAATTAGTCTCCTGCTAAAAAAGAATCTTTTTTCTTGAAAAGGGCTCATAATTAAAATAAGATTTGCACAGGATAATTAAAAAATATGCAACATAGTTAAAGACTTGTATAAGGAAATTTGCAGGAAATAACCCAGGTACCACTTTCATTAAACACTATTTTCGACCGAAGCCTGATATACCATTTTGAAGCACCCCAACTGGCATCGGGCCATGGATTGAGGTAGGGATACTTATTATCAATATAAAGTTCCTTATGCAGTTTAGCAGTATCAAGTGTTGTAAAATCCATAGTGCCACCCTTTAAATATGAAAGCAGGCCTGGATTTGCCGGCCACGGTGTCATTGGAAATTCTATCATCGCTCCTTCTGGTGTATTTACCCTGTTTACCGCATAATCAAAATAGCTTTCAGTGCCGCTGGCATAAGTCGCATAATCTTTTGAATCAAAAATCTTTCCGTTTGAATCCTTATACTGAATCAACACCTTAATTCCGGTGGAAGGCTCATCACTTAATTTGTAAATATCCAATAGCTCTTTGCCATTTCTGTCATAAATATTTTGGTGACGATCAAGAGCTTCTTCAGGAATATAATCATATAAAGTGAAAGTGGTTTGCCCCCCTCCATTTACTAAGATGATAGCTACAGTCGAACGGTAAAAAGTAAATGGTTTTTTATCCGAAGTTAATTTGAGGATTGCATAATCCTTATAAATTTTTTCACCTTTTGAATTGGATACTTTCACATCAACATGAAAAATATCGCCTGGATTTTTTAGGTTACTGGTTGTTTCCAGGTATTGCAACATTCCATTAACAGGGTTTATATCAAAACATGGAAGTTCCCTGTCACTGATCTTTGCTTTTATCAAGTCCAGGGTAGTATCCGTTTTATTATTATACGGTTTAATCCAGGTACTATAGTTATATTTTGTAAAAAATTGCTCAGAACGGTTTCCGTTTTCGTCCCTGACATTCTCAATGGAAAAATGGGCAGGCATGGAGGAACCATCAAGCCAGGCAATATCTGTACTTCCTTTTCCTCCTAATGGAATCATTATCGTATCTGCTCCCTTTAGGTACAGGTCATTGCTTAAGAAACCTTTTTTATCAATTGCTTTATAACAACCTGGTAAAAGCAAGAGAATGGCAGCACTAAATAAAATATTTTTCATTACGAATTTTTTTAAAGGTTTTGGTTATAACAAATCATCAGCCCGCGTTCCAAAAAAGAATAGGGAATGATAATAATAATGGTCTGTATAGGTATAATCACCGCTGTAAATAACGTGCACCACACCTGTGGTGGTAAGTACATCTGACAGGTACATTTTATACACCTGGTCACATTCAGGATTGTCATAGCCAATAGCGTTGCGCTCGTTGCCAGTCATTTCCCATTTGCTGCCACGCTTAAAATGCACGGTTACTTTCGTGGGCCTGCTCTGCATAAAATTGGAATACTGGTACCCCTCACCAGGTTGGCCTCCACCGTCCCAGGCCGCTCCGGGCTCTGCATTTGCTTCGTCAAGACTTAGGATTAACGAGTCGCCAGGATTGTGCGTCGGTAATAAAATGCCCTCCGCGGTAAGATCAGTACTCAGGTATTTGCTATCTACGATATACATGCGCAGTTGCTGCAATTCCGCCACGGGAATATCTTCAAGTGTCATCAGTTGCGCATTTGGATCGAGACGCAACCTGCGGTTGTTCTGCCTGCGCAGGTATCGGCGAACCGCATAATTGCTGGGCGCTATTATAGTAACATCGCCATTGACTTCGTCAGTCAATCCTGCTCTTTCTATCAAACGGGCCGTCTCGTTGGTAACTTCGAATGATTTAAGAAAATCAAAACTGCTCACGTCTACCTTATTGGATGCATTTTTTTCACCACCGATTATATAGCCCTTCTTTGAGCATGCAAAAAAGCTCATTGATATCACCACCAGGCCTATAAATATTTTTAATTGTTTCATGATTGTCTTGTTTTATTTTTTACCATGTAGTTTTTCCGTTCCAGTAAGGTGTTTGAGTAACCAGCTTATTACTTGTCAAAACTTTGCTGCTAACGGGCCAGTAATATCCTTTGGCAGCATAGCGCTCCGGGGTCATAGCAGAAGAAAAAGGGAAATAATTATTTCGTACGTAATCAAAAAATATTTTGCCTTCACCGATTAGCTCGGCGGTACGTTGCTGCATCACTTCAGCCAGGAGATCAGATCCCGTGTAAGGTTGAAGCCCTGCACGGTTACGAATTTCATCTACAATTGAAAGCGCCTGCCCCTGCTGGTTATTCTTTACATAAGCTTCCGCCAATAAGAGCTTTACACCGGTAAAGCGAAACACGGGAATATTTGATTCAGCGAAATAAGCATTGTATTCATTCCATTGATGAGAAGGATCCACGGTAAAAGAAGCAAATTTTTTCATCCAGGTAACTTTATTGCGATCAGTGGCTACCTGGCTCACATCGGAAAACGCCTCATCATAGTTGGAATCCCAGGCATCCCAAAAGAGGGTCGCTCTTTTATCTTCAGGATAGTCCGGGTAGATATAGGTCTTTTTAGAATAAGGAATAAAATTAATAGAGCTGGCCCTGTCTTTTGTGACGTCCCCATCCAATGGTATTAGCTTGCAGGTAAGAAACTCAATACCACCCTGGTCCGCTCTATAAGATTCCTTATCGTCAAGCGATATATTCAGTTCGAAAACAGCTTCAGTTGATTTGCCTTTATACATATCATATATGGAGGTTGCATTGTTATATGGCACGAGGCTATATTGTCCATAGGTTGCGACTGCTTCCAGTGTTTTCACAGCATCTGTTATATATGTGCCGGCGGATTGTCCGTCCCGTGTTTTTAAAAACGCCATCCAGAGATTGGCATAACCTAACAGTGATTGAGCGCTCCCTTTGTTAGCACGAATGCCCCAGCCCGCAGAACCAGGTACTCCATAGGCAAGATTAGATTCCGCTTTTAAACCGTCTTCTATTACCTGTTGTACTACTTCGATGTCGGTAGATCGCGCAAGATTGATAGGCGTATTTTCCGGGGAAATAACCTGCGTGGAACTTTCGATTGATTCAACTACCAAAGGCGCATTGCCCCAGATAGTAGCGATATTATAATATGTCAATGCTCTCAAAAAATAAGCTTCACCCAGCAAGGTTTTTTTCCCGTCTTTGGAAAACACTCCCTCAGGCATTGCTTCTATTTTTGAAATCACCAGGTTCGCCTGGGCTATTACTTTGTAAAAGCCATTCCAATCAGCATAAGATTCCAGCGCGCCCCACGACTTTTGTGTGCCATTAACATTTGCAAAATCGCCCGTCCTGTAGAATGCATCGCTTGATCCGCCGTTCCAGCCGCGGTTGAAAAGGCCTGTAGTTACATCACCACGGTTATACATTTCACCATTTACAAGCAGGCCGCGGTAAAGTGCATAGGTTCCCAATACGGCCTTCTCGGCGTCTTGTTGTGTTTTCCAAAAAACTTCGTTATAGACAAGGTCAATTTGTTTTGGTGATAAAAAATCTTTTTTACATCCCGGGGCTATTATAGCTATAAGCGCCAGCAGGTATATTATTTTTCTCTTCATATTAATGATTTTTAGAATTGTACATTTAATCCGATTATCAGGCTCCTGTTTATCGGGTAGCCCTGCCCGTTATAATAACCGGTTTTGGTTACGAGGCGCGGGTCGGGCACATTAGATGCTTTCCAGATGTAAGCATTTCTTAAAGTAGAATAAAGATTGGTGCGCCGCAGCCCGAATCTTCCCATTAATTTTTGCGGCAGGTTGTACGAAAGCGTGATATTGTCAATGCTCAAATAGTCTCCTTTCTCAATAAACATAGATGATTCACGGAACGAACGGGCGCTTCCTCCATCACCATAACTTATGTAGCGCATGGGATAATAAGCATCATCGCCCGGCTTTTCCCAAAACTTAACCGACCCTGAAAGATCATATAGCGCATCTGTGAAAAACCTTGTATTGTCATCGTATTGCGAAAGCATTTGCTGAAGTGATGTATTAAAAATATAATGGCCAAGCGCAAAAGAACTTTGAATACGAACGCTAAAGTTTTTGTAACCAAAATGCGTTTGCAGGCCGCCTTGTATTTTAGGCTCAGGCGATTTACCCTGTATGATCTTTTTATCGTTACCATAGTCAGCGCCATCAATCATGTAATCGCCGTTTACATCCGTAAAGACAGGCATACCCGGAAATATTTTTCCCTGTTGATTAAGTGCAAGCCCGGCATCAGCCCCATAATACTTCATGGGTTCGCCGGTTAGTGGATTTACCGGCAAATCATCTACATTTTGTAAAGCGCCCAGGTATTCATAAGTATAATATTGAAAGGCAGGCTGCCCTAAAACAAATGCATAATTACCATTAATGTAATCGCGTCCTTCATTTCCCAATTTTGCAATGCTGGTTGTATTTCTCGCAAGGTTCAGGGTTACATCCCACTGGAAAGCATTATTCCGGGGAAACAGGTAACCGGTGATACCCAGCTCATATCCATTACTAATCATATCAACCAAATTGGCACGAATGGAATTATACCCAACATAAGGCGCTAACTGCGAAACATATATCAACCCTGATGAATACCGTGAATAGATATCACCGGTAATATATAGCCTCTTACCAAACATCTCGAGGTCAAGGCCATAGTCTATTTCAGTTGATTTACTCCAGGAAAGCGTCCTGTTGGCAATCTTATTAAAATCGGGGATAATGGTGCCGTTACCTCCATATGTATTTACATTGATCCTGTTTGCGTAAATATTGTTGATACCGGCACCAATGTTGGATGGGGAGATAAGTGAATTGTACTGCAGCAACGGATCTGAATCTATGCTACCTGAAGATCCGTAAGAGACTCTTAACTTACCAAAGGATATTGTATTTTGAAGCGGGTGGAAAAATGATTCATTTGAAAATGTCCAGGAAGTTTTCACAGAAGGAAAAGTGGTCCATTTATTATTGGCGCCAAATCTTGAGGAACCATCACGTCTTAAAACGCCTTCCACTTTATAACGGTTCTTATATCCATAAGAAAGGTTTCCGAAGTACGAAAGCAAATTGGATTTTACAATGTCACTGATGCCGTTAATATTTTCTTTATTAAACCCCTGAACGACCCTGATATAATCACTCGGGCCGCCTTCACCATATAACATAGACATAGATTGCTGATCCATATTCACCTCGGTACCCGCAAGAGCTGTAATTTCGTGATCGCCTATTTGCCTGAAATAGCTTAATATGGAATGGGCGTTAAAAGTAATGCTGCTGCTGGTAGATGATTCTGCATAAGACAGAAAATTTGCAGAAGCGGTAGAAGGAACAAAATAATCTTTCTTTCCAAAATCTGTAGAAATCGCGGCCTGGTTATCCCATGTAAGCTGGTCGGTTATTTTATAGCGCAAACTTTCATTGAGACTAATCAGGTAAGATTTATTATTGTTATAGGTATCACCCAATTTCCCGGATAAAAGATCCAGTTCAACAGGCGTTTTATAATACAGTGATGAGGGTAATTGAGTGGGGCTCGTTGGAAACGAACGTAAATTATCTGATTGTCCACCCTGCCTGTCAAGGTAAGTTGTACGCAACGAAAAATCATTGTGTAATCTTTTTGACAAGTCTGAAGTAAGGCTGGCATTTATATTAAAACGCTTAAACCCAAATCCCACCAATACCCCCTTTTCCTCGTAATAACCCATACCTACACGAAAGGCATTTTTCTCATTGCCACCATCCATACTTAAATCGTATTGATGAGTGAGGCCGGTTTGGTAGAAAATATCCTGGTAATCGTAAGCGTTATTAAATGCGGGATTGTATTTATCTGTTAATACTGCAGGTAGCAAATACCCTTCCACCTCCAGGCCATTACGAACATCCACCCATGCCCTGTCGCCAAAAAGCGTTTTCAAGCTTTCGCCGTAAAGGCGGAGCTTCTCCTGCCGTTCTGCTTCACCAATAAATACCTTTAATTTTTCAGGTTGAAAATTTGCTCCCTGCGCTGTGCTGAAATTAAAACGTGTTTTCATATTGCTCCCACGTTTGGTCTTGATTATAACTACGCCATTAGCTCCCCTGGATCCATAGATCGCAGTAGCTGCCGCATCTTTCAGCACATCCATTGACTCAATATCATTGGGATTTAAAGTCGCAAAAAAGTCATTCTGGCTAACATCAAAGCCTGCCAGGTCTGCCAATGATATGGGTACACCATCAACAATATAAAGTGGATTACTTAACCCGTTTACATCACTTGCATCAGACAGGCTGGTGTTGCCCCTGATAACAAGCCCGCCACCAGACCCACCGGGCAATCCGCTACGAACTACAGCCTGCACTCCCGGCGCCTTTCCCGCCAGCAGGTTTATCAGGGAAGGAGCAGGTATATCCTGTAAATCTTTTACGTCAATTGATGAAACCGCACCGGTAACATTCTTTTTGAGAACGCTCTTATACCCCACTACCACTACCTCATCTAAACCCTTGTCCCCGGATTTGGATAATTTGACATTGATAACAGCGCGGTTATTTATACGTATCTCCTGGCTTGAATATCCCAAATAAGAAAATATAAGCGTTCCGTTTGCCGGGGCAGCGATGGAGAAATTGCCATCATCATCGGCAAGCATACCACTTTTCTGGCCCTTAATTGTTACAGATGTCCCATCTAATACAGCACCATTATCGGCATCTGTTATGGTTCCTTTTATAGTTATGTTCTGGCTATATATTGCCGGCGTTAGGGCGAGTATAAAAAAGCACAGAAAAGCGAGAGTCTTAAATTTTTTCATAAACAATACGTTAAAAGTTTAAAGAATGGGGGCGTTTGACAGTGCCAGTCACTAAATCAAATATAGCCCAATGACTTTAGCAGATACTAAACCCTCAAAATAACGTTTCCGGTATCGTTACCGGAGGACAATCAGGCGATCTCCCCTTAAGTTTTGGGTTTATCGGAACAGGGCTTTCCCTGGATAATCATACATTTTTAGATGGATTTTTTAAACAAAAACAGGTACAGATTGCCGGGGCATTTTTGATCTTAATTAATTCGATAACGTTCCCGCAAGGTTCTTCTTTGCATTTCATTTGCAATGGGGTTTATTCATCTATTTTGCAAAAAAACAAATAGCCAGAAGATGAAGATGAAATTCGTATTGCAGTTATCAGCCAGGATATTTTTTCTATTATTATTGGTTCTTCCTGGTATAGAATTAAAAGCACAGGAAAAAGAAACCGTCATTCATAAAGGGGATATTATCACTCATAATATTAAAGTAAAGAAAGGCACTTATTATTTTGAAAACCTGGATTCACTAACACCTGCGCTTGTAGTAGAGGGCAACAATATTACGATCGATTTTAA
>JBDTSD010000139.1:0-11590 GCA_039931355.1 Ginsengibacter sp. | reverse complement strand
CAACTAAAACTAATCAATTGCGTCAATGCGCCCAAATAAGCCTGCTTTGCGAATAGTTCATATTAAAAAAACTTATTTACAGAGGTATTTTTCATTGTAGACTATACAGCCCATACTGCTTATTGAAGCGTCTTTATAAGCGAAGATGTAACCTGTTTAGAAACCCATTTATTCCAAAATCAATAACTTGGCTAAAATTTTGTTTAAAGGAGTATTATTATTAACCAAAAATCAAATGACGTGAAAATTAATGTTAGTTTAATTATGATTGCCACAGCAATGGCCGGTATGACAAGCTGTGTGAGTACAAAAAAGTTTAATTCGCTGCAGGCAGGCTATAATAGCCTACAGGATAGAAACAGCCAGCTTGTAAGGGAAGGCGAGGAGTGTAAAAGCAATCTAGACAGGGCGACTGTGCAAATTTCGGGACTGCAACAACAAATAAATACGGAGAGGGAACATGTAAAGTCACTTCAGTCGGCACTGGACAAATGTCTCACTTCTGCCGGCCAGGGTAATGTGAACGTTTCCAAGCTGGTAGATGAAATCAATTCGTCTAATAAATACATACAGCAACTGATAGCATCCAAAAGCAAGAGTGACTCCCTGAATATGATACTTACTAATAACCTTACAAGATCGCTGAGCAGGGAAGAAATGAAGGATGTGGATGTGAAAGTATTGAAAGGCGTGGTATATATTTCTCTTTCGGATAACATGCTTTACCAATCGGGCAGCTACGAGATCTCAGACAAGGCAGGTACAACACTCTCAAAAATAGCAAAGATCATTACAGATTATAAAGATTACGAAGTGTTGGTAGAAGGTAATACAGATAACGTGCCCATCACTAAACCAAACATTCGCAACAACTGGGATCTGAGCGCATTAAGGGCTTCATCTGTTGTCCAGTCTTTACAAAATAGTTATGGTGTAGATCCAAAGCGCCTTACTGCCGGCGGCCGCGGGGAGTACAATCCTGTTGTAAGCAACGACACACCTGATGGCAAAACAAGGAACAGGCGCACTGAAATTATCATCACACCTAAGCTTGACCAGTTTATGGAGTTGATAGATAAGGGGCCTGCGTCAGATTCTACAGGCACTAAGTAAATATTGTGTCCATTTTATTTATGGCTCAGCAACGTATCGGTTTAGATACGTTGCTGAGTTTTTTATTTTCCAATATTTATTTAGGAGTTAATAAAAGCTAACAGGTCTGCATTAATTGTTGCTCCTTCGGTAGCTGGCATTCCATGCGGAAAACCCGGGTAAGAAATAAGTTTTCCATTCTTCAAAAGTTTTACGGCTTTTTCAGCAGTAAGAGCAAAAGGAACTATCTGGTCATCTTCGCCATGCAGCACAAGCACAGGGACATCCACGCTTTTAAGATCTTCGGTAAAATCTGTTTCTGAAAAAGCTTTAATGCAGTCATAATGTGCTTTTATGCCACCCATCATTCCCTGGCGCCACCAATTATCCCTGATGCCTTGTGATACTTTTGCTCCTTCGCGATTGAATCCATAAAATGGCATCGTAAAATCCTGGAAATACTGCGGCCTTTTTGTTGCGGTGCCTTCACGTATTTCATCGAAAACCGATAGCGGAATACCGTCGGGATTATTTTCAGTTTGCACCATTAGTGGGGTAACTGCACTTATAAGTACCGCCCTGGCTACGCGGCCCTTTCCATGTTTTGCTACATAGCGAATCACTTCACCACCACCGGTTGAATGGCCAACGTGTATCGCGTTTTTTAGATCAAGCGCCTGTGTAAGCTCGGCAACATCCGCTGCATAAGTGTCCATGTCATGGCCATCCGGCGTTTGGCTTGATCTTCCATGTCCCCTGCGGTCATGAGCAATAACTCTGAATCCATGACCCAGGAAAAACATCATCTGGCCATCCCAATCATCGCCAGATAAAGGCCAGCCGTGATGAAAAACAATTGGCTGGCCTGTACCCCAATCTTTGTAATAAATTTCGGTGCCATCTTTTACTGTGATCTTGCTCATTGTTTTGGTTTTAATTGTTATTATGAATTACGTTTTTGAAGGTAGTACCTTTTTACCTGGGTAAAAAATTGCAGCGTGATGTTTCGTTATAGAAAACTTCTTCCATTTGGCGTCTGGCCATCTTATTTTGTTACTTAGTTTCCATTAACGCTATTCTCACAAAACCAAACACACTTCCATTAAAACCGAACACCTAACCGTATCAAAACCGTACACTTCATCACCAGGTAAGAAACATAAATACCTCAAAATCACAACATAACTTCCCGGCAGCATTTTGGAGAGAACATAGTGTTTATTTTATTATCTAAAAACATTGCTGCCACTATGTTTAAAAATTATATCAAAATAGCCTGGAGGAATTTATTCAGAAATAAAGGTTTCTCTTTAACAAATATTCTTGGCCTTACCATCGGCATGACCTGCGCCATACTCATATTGCTGTGGGTACAGGATGAGCTTAATTATAATAAATCGCAAAAGAATTACAGCAGCATTTACCAGGTAATCGCCAACCGCGATTTTAATAACCAGGTATTCACAGATGAAAGCATGGTGTTGCCGCTTGCGCAATCTATAGAAGACAATGTGCCGCAGGTGAAGCGGGCGGTAGTAACCACGCATCCGCAGGAGATAAATATTGCTTATGGTGAAACGAAACTAAAGCGGCCAGGCTATACCGTTAGTAATCATTTCTTTGATATGTTCACCGTAAAATTTATAAGGGGAAATGCTGCCACGGCTATCAAAGATCCTTCCTCCATTGTGCTCTCGCAATCTGCGGCCAAAGCTTTTTTTGGCAATGTAAATCCTATAAATAAAGTATTAAGGATTGACAACGATCATGATGCAAAGGTAACGGCAGTTGTTGCCGATATGCCTGCCAATACTACGGTGAGCTTTGATTGTATCATGCCATTCAATTATTCCAACGAAGATGTAAAGAAATCTATGACCCAATGGGTAAATTCTTCGTGGCTGGTGTTTGTGCAGGCAGTGCCTGGTGCAAATATGAAGGTTCTGCAAAAAAATATAAATGATATTAAATACCAGCATGACCCCAGTGATAAAAAGGTAAGCACTTACTTCGCCTTCCCTATGAGCAAGTGGCGGCTCTACAGTGATTTTAAAGATGGAAAAAATACCGGTGGTATGATAGAGTATGTAAGAATGTTTTCCATTATCGCCATCATCATTTTATTAATAGCTTGCGTAAACTTCATGAATCTTAGCACGGCAAGGTCAGAGAAGAGGGCTAAAGAAGTAGGCATAAGAAAAACATTGGGCTCTGCAAAAAAACAATTAGTATTCCAGTTCTTCACTGAATCAATTATCCTGGCTTTTCTATCTTTTATCTTATCCGTAATTGCCGTTTATCTGCTGCTGCCTTCTTTCAATTCTTTGGTTGATAAGCATCTCGCATTGCACTTCACACAACCACTGTTCTGGCTGGGTGCTTTCATAATTATCTTATTTACCGGTATTGTTGCGGGCAGTTATCCTGCACTGTACCTATCTTCTTTTAGTCCCGTAAAAGTTTTAAAAGGAACTTTTGTTGCCGCGAAAAAAGCAGTGCTGCCAAGGCATGTCTTGATAGTAGTGCAGTTTGTTATTTCCATTTTGTTGATCTCTGCTACTGTTATCGTATACCAGCAAATAAAACTGATAAAGAATCGTGATATGGGTTACAATCCCAACAACCTTATCACGATACCTGGCACAAAGGATACACAAAAGAATTACGACGTGATAAAACAGGAGTTGTCGCAAACAGGGATGATCAGTTCGGTTACGAGGACAATGTCGCCGATCACTGAAATATGGTGGAGGTCTCCCGGGCCTTCTTACGAGGGCAAACCGGATAATCAGAATATAATTTTTACAGGTCTTACTGCTGATAAGGATTTCTCAAAAACACTGGGTATTAAAATGTTGAAGGGAAAAGATTTTTCAGGCACACCTGTTGACTCATCTTCTATATTATTGAATAAAGCTGCAGTAGATGCAATGGGTTTAAAAAATGCGGTGGGCATGAAGATGCACTACGGCAAAGACTTTACAGTAATCGGCGTAACTGATAATGTGATCATGGAATCGCCTTTTAAGCCTGTTGACCCGATGATGATTTTTTATGATCCCAATAATTCTAATTCCATAAGCATGCGTCTGGGTAAAGGCGTGCAACCTTCAAAAGCACTTGCTTCTATAGAAACTATTTTTAAAAAATATAATCCTGCCTATCCTTTCGAGTACCGGTTTGTAGATAAAGAATTTGAGAAAAAGTTTTTGAATGAAAATCTCATAAGCAAACTCAGCAACATCTTTGCGGCACTGGCAATTTTTATTTGTTGCATCGGCCTTGCCGGCCTTGCCTCTTTCACCATCGAAAAACGCATTCGCGAGATAGGCATAAGAAAAGTATTGGGCGCTTCTGTGCAGCAATTGTTATTACTTATTTCAAAAGAATTTTTAAAGCTGGTATTGATCGCATTTGTAATTGCAGTGCCGCTTACATGGTGGTTCATGCACAACTGGCTGCAGAAATATCAATATCGCACAACCATTAGCATCTGGATGTTTGGGATAGTCGGTGTCGTTATATTGTTGCTCACCTTAATTGTTGTAAGTGCAAATACGATGCGTGCTGCAGTAAGAAACCCGGTAAAGAGTTTGAGAACAGAATAAAGGTCTGCACCAGGATTGTTGCAGAGCCATCATAATTCAAAGAAGGAATCAACAAATTATTTTATAAAAAAAATCTCCAGCTAATGTTTAAAAATTATTTCAAAACTGCGTGGAGAAATTTGGTGAAGAATAAAGCTTTTTCCTTCATCAATATTGCCGGCTTAACTATTGGGCTTACAAGCTTTTTGCTTATTGCACTTTATGTGGTTGACGAACTTTCTTTCGACAGGCTTCATAAAAATGCAAATGCTATTTATCGCGTCGTAACAGATAAAACAACCGCCGCCGGGCAAGAAACAAAGTATGCTGGTGCAGGCTATCTTGTTTCTCAAAAATCAGCAGCCGATTTCCCTGAAATAAAAGATGCTGCACGCTTTACAACTTTCGGCAGGCTCAATGTTGCCAACACAGAAAATACAAATGTTTTTTATGAAGACTTTACTATAGCTAATCCAGGCTTTCTTACCCTGTTTGATTTTAACCTGGTGCAGGGCAATCGCCGTGATGCATTGTCTGAACCTCATTCAGTAATTGTAACAGAAGAAACGGCACAAAAATTCTTTAACACAAAAGATGTTTTAGGCAAAACTTTAAAAATTGACAGGGATAGCTCGCTTTATAAAATAACAGGTGTATTAAAAAATTTTCCGGCTAACTCCCATCTCTCTTTTGACCTGCTTTTTTCTGAATCAAGTATAGGTAGTGAAGGTTTCAAAAAGTTTATAAACTCTGACTGGAACTCAGGAACATTCTCCACTTATTTTTTGCTGAATAACAACGCTGCACCACAGAAGGTTGAAGCAAAAATTAACCAGTTGGTTAAGGCAAATCAAAGCAATGATGCAAAAGACCAAAGCCATCTTATTTTACAGCCATTGAAAGACGTTCATTTTTTTTCTAATGATATAGAAGGATCAATTAAAAACGGAAACATTACCTATATCTATGTTTTCGCAATAGTAGCGATATTCATATTGCTTATTGCCTGCATCAATTACATGAACCTGGCTACTGCCGGTTTCGCAAAAAGAGCAAAAGAAATTGCCGTACGCAAAGTGGCGGGGGCTTCAAGAAAAATACTTGTTCAACAATTTCTTTCAGAGGCATTTATGATAACGTTGATTTCATTAACGTTTGCCTTATTGCTTACTGAAATTTTGTTGCCTTACTTTAATGACTTTACTCATAAACAATTAACGCTTGGGCCAAATACAGATTATCGCATCTGGGCGGGTGTTGTGGCTGTTATTTTCATTGTTGCATTGTTGTCAGGAATATATCCTGCATTGTTTCAATCCCGTTTGAAGCCACTACAATTATTTAAAAGCAAGATCAATACCGGTAAAGGAAATCTTTCGCTGCGCAAATCGTTGGTTGTATTTCAGTTTGCGCTTTCCATTATCATGATCATCGCTACCATGGTCGTTTACCTGCAAATAAGATATGTGAACACGAAAGAAATGGGTTTTAAAAAAGACCAGTTATTGGTTATAGATATAAATAGTGGCAAAGTGCGCCGCGGTGCTGAAACGATAAAAACAGAATTTTCAAAATTAGCCCAGGTAAAAAATGTATCAGTGAGTTCAAGAGTCCCGGGCGAGTGGAAAGATATTCCCAAAATAAAAGTGAAGAATGAAAAGATACAAAGCGAGGAAGGCGAAGACATGTATTTTCTTGGTGTTGATGACCAGTTTTTAAAAACGTATCAAATCACACTAGCGAGAGGAAGAAATTTTTTGACAGGCAGCATCGCAGATTCTTCTGCAGTGATCATTAATGAAACTGCTGCAAAAGAACTGGGCATTACTGCACCAACACAACAGTTGATAGAGCTGCAAGGTGACGAGCCTTTTACCGCAAGAGTTATCGGCATAGCAAAAGATTTTAATTTTCAATCTTTACGTGAGCCATTGGCGCCCATGATACTTGGGTTTCAAAAAAATCCTATCCAAAGTATTGATTATTTCACGGCAAGAGTAACGGCAAATGATGCAGGGAAAACGCTTGCCGGTATGAACGCAATCCTTCATTCCGTTGACCAGGATCATTTGTTTGAATATCATTTTTTAGATAAACAATGGGATCTTTTTTACCAGGAAGATCAAATAAGGGAAACCATATTTATCATCGTGGCATTGCTTACAATTTTCATCGCGAGCCTGGGTTTATTTGGCTTAGCGATGTTCGAAGCTACGCAACGCGTTAAAGAGATTGGCGTGCGAAAAGTATTAGGCGCAAGCGTGAGCAGTATTGTTTCTATGTTGTCAAAAGATTTTTTAAAGTTGGTCTGCATTGCAGCCGTGCTGGCTTTCCCGGTTGCGTGGTTTGCTATGAATAAATGGCTGGAGGAATTTGCCTATCGCGTAAAAATTGGTTGGTGGGTATTTGTTATTGCAGGATCAGCAGCCGCTATAATCGCATTTGTTACAATAAGTTTCCAGGCCGTTAAAGCAGCGGTTGCAGATCCTGTAAAAAGTTTGAGAAGCGAGTAGTTATTTTGAAGCACGATTAAAAGGATTATGATGATCCCCGATAGTACCTCGTTAAATTTTATTCTTCATGAAATTACCTGGCAGCAATGAAATCCAAATATGCATTATTCAAAAAATAATTTCTTCTCTTATTTAGCGCTCGTAGTAACAGAACCGGCGCCGTTATTATTTTTCTTCCATGTATCATAAGCAGGCGTGCTGCTTCCCAAGCGTGGGTCGTAAGGTTTGCCCGGAGCTGGCCGCGGCTGCACTATTTTCTGCACGGGCAGGGTGGTAGCGGTGCTGATCGGTTTAGTTGTTGTTGCTGCATCGCTAACAGCAGATGAAGGTATCGTTTCGGCAACAACGGTGGTTTCAGGCGGTGGAATATTTAGCGGAGTTGTTTTGACGATTGCTAATGTATCCTGTATTTGCGTAGCCGCGGGTATAATTGTCGGCCCGGGCAGGGGAGTGGTGGAGATGGCGTCACTAACCTTTGTTGTAACTACCGGCTCAGGAACTGGTGTAACCGCGGGTACGGGTTTTATTACCGGAGGCTGCACACTTTGCGGTACGGGTTGTGGCGTAGCAGTCACCGTGGCATTCGTATCTTTTTCTGCACGCGGATAATATTTATCCAACAACGGATGATCTGATTCCTTCTTCGTTTGAGAATAGCCACCTAAGGAAAATAATACTATGAATATGAAAAACAATTTCATTATTTTACCTGGCATAGAAAGCTGTTTTTCTAAAGTTATTTAATATAAATACACCAAATTGCTTTTGGTAAAAATTTATTGAAATTTTAATTCTTCCGCTTTACTGCTGCTAAACCTGGTGAAAGAACTGCCTTGTAATTACGTTTTATTAATGAAAACGGATCGTTAAAAGATTGCTATGGAAAAATACAATAAACTCTGGCGGATGTTCTATGCTCTTGCAATTATTGCGATAGCTGTTCAACAATTAATTTGCCGCGATTTCAGGCCGGTACTCGTTCCAACTGCTTTTCCGGCGTGGCTACCAGGGAGATTGATATTGACATGGATTGTAAGCCTCGCAATGATAGCCGCATGCATAGGAATTATCTTTGAAATAAAATCAAGGGAAGCAGCATTATTACTGGGAGCTTTACTTCTTTTGTTTACTTTGCTTTTGCAGGTTCCATACGAGTTAAATCTTTATCCTGCAAACCTTGGTGTATGGACCGATCCATTAAAAGAACTTACGCTAAGTGGCGGCGCTTTTATCGTTGCCGGATCGCTGCCTTATCGCAGGGCCACGCCTGGTTTTATATCATTCATGGAGAAGCTTATTCCTTTTGGTAAATATTTTATGGCAATTACTATGGTTGCTTTTGGTATTGATCATTTTCTTTATACTGACTTTGTTGCCACGCTTGTGCCTGGATGGTTGCCTGCGCATATCTTTTGGACATACTTTGCCGGCGTTGCACTTATACTTTCAGGGCTTGCTATTATATTAAATATTAAGAGAAGGCTTGCAGCGGCTTTGTTAGGATTAATGATTTTTTTATGGCTTCTTATACTTCACATTCCACGGGCCATTGCTGACCCATACAGCGGTGCCGGTAACGAATGGACGAGCGTTTTTGAAGCATTGGCTTTTTCAGGCATCGCTTTTATTATTGCCGGAAAATCCAGCAGGGCGTTTAGCGATAACCGTTAGTAATTTTTATGATGCTTCAATAATGATTATTTCCACGCTTCGAGGAGCCTTCTTATAATAATTATTTCTCCCGTGTGATAGCTGATATGGTCAGCAAGTACCAGGGCTTCTTTCAGCAGGCTTTGTCCGTCGCCATGTGCAAAAGGCTTATACAAATCATCGCCTGCATTTTTTATAAGATCAATAAATTCTTTTCTTTCTGTTAATAGCATTCACACATTTCTTCCATTTTTCTTTAGAACGAGGTGATGCTTCAGCAGGCCAATATTCATCCGGTCATTTAGGAGAAACATGTTTTGCGTTTTTCGAAAACTCAAGAATGTCCCATTGCGCAATGCGAATATGTTCTGCCAATTGCCATATACTGTAAGGCAAATTAGCGGGCCTTTCCCCCGATAAAGAATAAGGCATATCTTTCAATGCATCATCAAGAGAAGCATGTGCGTTTCCTTTTTCTACGAAGTGAACGAGATTATCAATAAGGTCTTTATTTACTGTTGAAATATTTTTCTCTGTTTGCATAAATGTCTTATTTACTTTGATGTTTGAGATGTTGCGATCGGTTGTTACGAAGGCAATTTTTTTTTATCCTTTTAAAAAACCTGAAGGATGTTTCGCAATTCAGTCTGCCATGTTTTCTTTGCTACTTTAGCAAGGTTGCAGTGGTTTGGCTTACGGCCTCACAGTTAAAACATTTTCTTTTGATCTCCGGGTTCAAAAGTATGAATATCCAAAACACGAACCGGGAGCGGCTGTAAATCACCGTATCCTTCGGTTTATATTAAAAGCTTTTGCTAACTTTCTATATTAATACCCGGTTTTGCGATTGTAAATATTTACTTCTTTAAGTTTAAGTGAAATGCCAATGAAATTTCTATTGGGAGCTAAGAGATTGATGATTCTCCATTTTATTAAACTAAATCTTACTTTAGAGAGCAAGATGACAGCAATAAGAACGACCATTTTTATCTTTTTTTCATTATTAATTATAACACCTGCAGATGCGCAGACGAAGAAGATAGATAGTTTGAACAAACTTATCGGGATAGCAAAAACAGATACCGCAAGGATTAATCTTCTTGTAAAAAAAATCAGGCTAACAAGGAATGAAAACATTGATTCTTCGATAGCGCTAAATAAAAAAGCGCTGCAGGAGGCGCAAAGAATAAACTATTACCAGGGAGAAGTAAATCTGAGAAATAATTTAATAACAAGCTATTGCTTCAAAGGCGACTATAAAACTGCAGCTGAGAATTTAAAATTTTTAGAAACGTTTGTTAAGTCTTCAAAAGATTCGGCTGACTTCGCGGACCTATATTCCAACTATGGTATGATGTATGGCATGCAGGCGAAGTATGACACATCTATCCAATTTTATGAAAAAGCAATAGGCATTAGTGAAAGAAATAATAACAAAATTTCCCTTTCTTCAAACTATTCCAATGTAGCAATAGGTTTTCAGCAGATGTCTAATTTTGGACAGGCATTATTTTATCAGCAAAAATCTTTAAAGCTTGGCGAGGATAATAAAGACGAGACTGCGCAGGCTTATACCCTCGTTAATATGGGCATTACCTACGACTTGTTACGGGATTCTTTGCGGGCTGAACGGGCATACCGGAGATCAATAGTGCTCGCGGAAAAAAATAACCTCAAGAACGTGGAGCTGTACGCTTACACCAATTTATCCAGTCTTTATATAAATAAAAGTAATTGGAAAGACGGCTACGAGGTTGCAATGAAAGCCGCTGACCTTGCAGAAAAAACCGGTGACCAGGGTACACAGGCTGCGAGTTTGGCAAAAGCGGCCGTTTGTCTTGCCAATCAAAATAACTTTTCCTCTGCAACAGACCTTGCCAAAAGAGCTATTGTGTTAGCCGATTCGTCAGCACAACCTCTTAATATTTACCAGGGCTATTCTTCTATGGGAAATATATTAATGCTGCAAAAAAAATACCCGGAAGCCATTGCTTTTTATGAAAAAAGTTTCGATTCGCTTGATGCGAGTACCTCTTATGAAACGGACATTGGTAATTCTTACAAGGCACTATCCGAATGTTACCAAAAGATTGGAAACTTTGATAAAGCCCTCGCAGCCTATAAAAAGTATGCAACTATTGAAGACTCTGTAAGAAGTAAGGATAATATCAAGAGATCAACGGAGCTTAATATGAATTACGATTTCGAAAAAAAGAAAGCGTTGACCGATGCGCTGCAGGCCAAAACAAATGCGGAGGCAAGGTCGAAACAGTTGTTACTATTAGGTGGTCTGCTATTGGCCGTGCTGCTCGCTATTGGCGCATGGTTCGCATTTAGAAATAAACAAAAAGCTAACCGCATTCTTGAATCTCAAAAGGCAGAAATTCAAAGTACGATGACAGAACTCAGAAAAGCCCAATCGCAACTTATCCAGGCTGAGAAGATGGCCTCTCTCGGGGAGCTTACCGCAGGCATTGCACATGAAATACAGAACCCGCTCAACTTTGTTAAAAACTTTTCCGAGGTAAGTAAAGAGTTGGTAGATGATATGGAAGAAGAACTGAGGGCAGGCAATAAACAAAATGCAATAATGATTGCAGACAGTGTGAAACAGAATCTTGAAAAAATAACGCATCACAGCCTGCGTGCAGACTCTATAGTAAAGGGAATGTTGCTGCATTCAAGAAGCAGTGCCGGGCAAAAAATGCAGACAGATATTAATGCGCTGGCTGATGAATACCTGCGCCT
>JBDTSD010000138.1:0-11780 GCA_039931355.1 Ginsengibacter sp. | reverse complement strand
TTTCCTCTTACTGCTTTATATGCTTCCAGGCTAAGCTTGCAAATATTATTTAAAAGAGAAAGATCCGGCGTGTAATAATTATAAAAATCTTCATCATTTTTTACGGGAGATTCCTCTTCGTACATTTCCCAGAGCCTGTCAAACGATAAGAATTTTTCAACAGATGGAAGTGATTTATTAAAAACTCTTTCTACCGGAAGAAAAACTTTGCAATCCTTCGTTGATGCAGAGTTACCAACGATAAGCGTGGTGAATTCCGGTCCATCAATAAACTTTTCTGCAAGAATGCCACCATTTGAAAGTTTCCACCCATGATATCCTTCCTCCAACTTATGATATTGCGTTTCTAAATCCTTCGGACAATCTACAACCGAATTTATCCCAACACCAAGGCTGCCTCCGGATACGGCGGGTTTTATTATTAACGGGCTGCCAAGTGTTTCAAAAATAGAAATGTCATTTTTATTTTCCTCTGAAATTATTTGCCAGGGTGCTGTTGAAACACCTTTGATGTCAAACATTTCCTTCATAGAAATCTTTGAAGTGGTAAGGCGATAAAAATATTCATCGGCGCCTGTAAAGCAAAGCCCGCTTTTCTTAAGATGCCTGATCACATTTATACCGGGAGCCTTATTGATTTCATCACCGTCACATAAATTGATCACCACGACATTTTCTGTTGAGGAACCTGAGATGATGCAATCAATCACCTGCTTATAGTCTGTATTGGTTACCTGCTGCCATTTCCATGGAATACCGAGCTCTTCGAAAGCCTTTCTGTATTCTTCAATGCTTTGAGTGAAGTCGTAATAATATTCAAGATTTACATCATCAGTTTCTACAAAAGGTGCCAGGACCCAAACAAAAAGATCCTCCGGAAGATTAGGCATAAGAATAATTTAATGGGCATTTATCATCAGACCTTTTGCAGAAATGTGTTGTTTAATTTTTGCATAATGAAATCAGTAAATTTATAATCAGATAAAATTTCCTGCGGTAAAAACGAAGCGCCTTGTATTTCGTGAAAGCAGTTATTTGCACCACAAAAACATTTGAATGGCGCAGCCATCGCCCATTCTGTAGATGGATAAAAGAAAGTAAATTCATCACCCGCTGCAATATCACGCAGGCAACTTAATTCCATTTTTGCTGTATCAAAAAAAATATTCGGGTTACAACTGTGGTTGATGTATTGTAGAAATTCGGGATAAAGTGTTATGTGCAAATCATCGCTTACCTGCACGGTATATTTATTTGGGTATGGCAGCTTGCCCAGTGCTTCAAAGGTGGCAAAAACGTCGCCTTTGTTATAAGTAACTGCTGCATGTAAAGACTTTTCTTTTGTAATTATATTCTCGCAAAGCGTGGCAAATCCGTAGTGAATTAATTTACTTAAATGAGTGAGAGAGTAAGCTTCATTGCTCATATACAAAGGCTGCTTTATTTTATATATCTAAATTATTATAAAAAAAATACGAGAGCCCATTTATGGGTTAAAAACTTATACACAAATGTGAATAGTAAACCAATTGTAAACCGGTGAATGGGAGATTGTTAAGCAGGGTCATGTCGATTCGATAAATAGTGTTTGAATGCGCGGCTATAAGGCACGTAACAGACAGTCAAAACTTAAAGAGTAAACACAATTTTTCTCCCTCCCTGATGCTGGGTATAAAAGAAGAAACAACGGTAAACACAGAGCAAATCTTCCTACTTTTTCTTCGTGCTCTTCGTATCTTAGTGGTAAAAAAGATAAAATCACAAATTGAAGAACACAAAGGAAATGCAGTTGCTCTTCAGACCTTCATGACGTGGTGGTAAAAAAGCAGAGCGTCGAACTAAGAAATTCACGGGGGAAACCTTCCTGGTTCTTTTTCGTGCTCTTCGTGGTAAACAATAAAACCGCAAAGGGCAAAGGGCGAAGAGCAAAGGAAACAAAGAAAAGGTAATTGTTTTTCGTGCGCTCCTGTCTATTAGAAATAGGTCAAGAACCAGGTAAATGTGAGCTTTTATCACAACAACCTACTACACAACGAGCGATAATCTAATCCGTAACGGGTAAGTTAATGCTATAGATTTCCGTGATCCCTTGCTTACCCCTTAACTGCGTTTCAGTAATTTTTTTAAAAATATATCTCGATTTTACTTTCATAAATTCATCATACATCTTCTTCGTGATTAAAAGTTTTTCCTGGTAAATATTACACAACGCTACTACACGTGCAGCCGTATTGAGGGTGTTGCCGTGATAGGCAATTTCTTTTTTTAGTCTTCCTATTTCTACAACTGTTACCATGCCTATACTCATACCCGCTTTAAATTCGGGGACCATACCGTATTTTTTAAAATAGTAATCGGATTCGTTTATAAGCTTTGTAGTGAAAGCCCAAAATGCATCTATAGATTGAATGATGGATTTCATTTTTGATAGTTCCCACGTTAATACAGCCTCATCACCTACGTATTGGTATATCTCGGCATCGTAAGCGTGCACAACTTCGAGATCAGAAAAACAATCCTGGATAAAATTACTATAAGCCAAATGGCCAAGCTTTTCGGCAATAGTTGTTGACGAGTTAAGATCAATAAACATAAAAATCCTATACTCCTCCTGGGGATTAAAAAACCTGCCGGTAAGAAGTTTGATAAAATTATGTTTGCCAATCAACCGGATGATCTCAATTAAAATAGCAAAAAATATGTTGGCGAGTAATACGTATAGGTTTAGCACAAAAGAGCCGGGCGAAAATACATGCTTGTAAAAATTGTTCCAGGTATTTTCCATCATGGAAACCACAGAGTAGAAACCGAGCGTCAAAAAAGAAATGGCGATCAACTGCACAGTTATCACCCGCACAATTAATAACATGAAGGGAAATTTTCTCCTGAGATTTTTTTCAAAAAAATATTGTAACGTCCCGAAGATGAAGCCAGGCACAATGGCGAATGCGGGAAGAAGGATGAGGAACCAACGGATCGGAATGTTGATTCCGCTTTGCCCAACCACACCTACCTGCCGCATCAGGTAAAAAAATATAGCGGCAAAAAACCAACCGCATATATAAAACTTTACATGTTCAAACCATTTATTCAAGACAGAAAATTTTATTGATGTTTTGCTAAACTAAAAGAAAAGCAGTCCACAGGTTCATTTAATATTGATTAAATACCATCTGCTAACCAAATTTTTTTTACTATTGCCAAGTGAAGGCTTTTACATTTTTTTGCCTGATTATTTTCTCAAACTTTAAATTAAAACAAATGCCTGAAATCGCAACTCCCCAAAAAATTCTTTCAATTGATATTGGCGGCTCAAATATAAAAGGAACTGTATTAAATAGTGACGGGGATTTCCTGCAAGACTATCAAAAACTTCCAACACCGAATCCTTCCACACCGGGAAAAGTGATGGAAGTAATAGTACAGTTGGCAAATAAGTTTACAGAGTACGATAAAATATCCGTGGGTTTTCCTGGGTATATAAAAAATGGAATTGTGAAAACAGCGCCAAATCTTGGGACGATGGAATGGGCTGAATTTGATCTTGCAAAAAACCTGGAGCTGCTATTAGAAAAGCCTGCGCTGGCCATTAATGATGCAGACCTGCAAGGGCTTGCCATTGCATCAGGAAAAGGAATCGAAATGATGATAACGCTGGGCACGGGATTTGGCTCAGCCATTCTCAATGATGGTATCTTATTACCGCATTTGGAAATAGCACATCATCCTGTTACAAAAAACAAAGATTACGATGAATATGTGGGTGAGGAAGAAATGAAAAGAATAGGAAAAAAGAAGTGGAATAAAAGAATGAAAAGAGTACTCGAAATTTTAAAAGTTGTGGTGAATTATGATGTGCTTTACATTAGCGGCGGTAATGCTTCCAAATTAGATTTTGTACTCGATAAAAATATTGTAATAGTTGGCAACAGGGATGGCATAAAGGGAGGCGCGGCTTTGTGGAAACAAAAAGATATTGAAAAAGGCATCCGTGAAAAAGTGATGCCTATAGTAAATGAAACACAAAACTTTATTGTATGATAATCGGCATAGCAGCAGATCACGGTGGTTTTGATCTCAAAAAAACAGTTCATGATTTTCTTATCAGCCAACAGCACCAGGTTATTGATTTCGGTGCCTATGAAAATAATCCTGCCGATGATTATCCTGACTTTGTTATTCCTTTAGCGAAGGCGGTTGCCGAAAAAAAAGTTGAGCGTGGCATTGCTGTTTGTGGCAGCGGGGTGGGGGCAGCTATTGCGGCAAATAAAGTTGCCGGTGTAAGAGCAGCGCTTATCCAGGATTATTTTTCAGCACACCAGGGTGTAGAAGATGATGATATGAATTTACTCTGCCTCGGGGGACGCGTAACTGGTGTAATGGCGGCTGAAGAATTCATCAGGTCTTTTTTAAATGCAAAATTTACAGGTGCTGAAAGACATAAACGCCGCTTGCAAAAAGTGCAGCAGCTTGAAACCTCCACAAATAAATAAGTTTTAAAAATATAATGCCAATGAAAAGTTCTTATAAAATTTTATTCTCTGACATAGGTGGTGTATTGCTAAGCAATGGCTGGGGCCATCTCTCAAGAATGGCGGCCGCAGAAAAATATGGGCTTGACTATACAGAAATGGACGAGCTGCATCATTTTATTTTTAATGTATATGAAATAGGCAAGGTCACGCTTGATGAATACCTCGATACCGTAATTTTTCATCAGCCACGCAGCTTCTCCAGGGAAGAGTTTAAAGATTTTATATTTAAACAATCTATACAATTGCCCGATATGCTTCCGTGGCTTGTGCAGTGGAAAAATGCCCATCCTCAAATAAAAATAATTTCTATAAATAACGAAGCGAGAGAGCTTAATAATTATCGCATCAGGACTTTCAATCTTCACGATTTTTTTGATGCATTTGTTTCTTCCTGCGAAGTAGGTATGCGCAAGCCCGACCCAGGCATATTCCGCCTGGCACTTGGTATAGCACAGGCTGAGCCGCATGAATGCTTATATTTTGATGATCGCCCGATGCTGGTGGAAGCTGCAAAAAAAGAAGGCATTCACGCCTATCATCACGATAGTTTTGAAGACACGAAAAAGATTATTGAAGAAGTAATTGATTGAAGAATGATTCTTTTTTTGATTCTTTGTAAAACGGTATCAAGATAGATTTATCAAAACAAGAAAAAATAATCAACAGCTTTTCTTTTGTTCAAAGCCTCGATGATCTATACGCAATTCATTTCTCGGTTAAAAAAGAAATGGCGGTGAAATATCCGGATGAACCGGTTTTGGATTTTGGAAAAGCATTTGATCAAAAAGATTTGTAATAGCTTGACCTTGCAAACAATGCTGAAGATTTTTTTGAAAAAGGCCCTGCTGCTGATACTTTGGGAATACAGGCGACTATCACTGTAGCCTTGCTAGTTGACTTTATAAATTCTACAGATTCTGTAATTAGCGGAAATAAAAAGTCTGACGCCGTATTACTGTTCACCCATGCGGAGCCTATTTCACCTTTTGCAACTTTGCTTGGAATACCGTTAGCGTCATACAAACTTGCATGCCGATATGATGCAATATCTTTTGAATGTAAAAAGTAGGTAAGAGGAATTACTTTGTGAATTGAAATCGTTTCAGTGGTAAAGTTCGAATGGATGTTTATTCTATGTCCTGCTTCATTGCCTTTTTCTTCTCTGCTTTCAGCAGAACACTTAACTCCGGCATAATTAGCTTACCGGCTTTTTTAATTTTCTTTTGCAGTTTGGCTGTATTTCCATTCACAGTAATAATTTCAGCAACGCTTTCGGCGATTTTATTTTCAACTAAATGACGTAACTGCTTTTTTGAAATTTTTGTAGTTGCATTTGCTGTTTCGTTAACCATAAATAATAATTTGATAACGCAAATTTAATATCCGGGCTGAAATTCCAATGTTAAGTTTTTTATTAGCCTTCGGCGTATTCGGCCTGTCGACCCGCCAGATGCCGGTGGCAGCACAAGCAAGGAGAGAATTCACACATATCATCACGACGTTTTGAAGACATGAAAAAGACCATAGTATAGTAATTGTTTGAAGATAGTTTTAAAATATATTCTGATCAATTCCGATAGAAATATTGACCTTAATAGTATCTAATCACTTACTTTCATTAAATATTAAACAAATTTGCTATAAATATTTGGAGTGACTTTCCACTTCAAAATCTTTTTTGACATTAATCCTTGTATGAATATGGACAACATGGAAGCATCTGCACGGCTGTTGGCTATAGTGCAATGTTCACAGGATGCCATTATCAGCAAAAAACTTGACGGAACAATTACCACCTGGAATAGTGCTGCAGAGAGAATTTTCGGATACACTGCGCAGGAGGCTATAGGCGACAATATTTCGATTATCATTCCAGAGGAACTTCTGCCGGAAGAAAAAGACATTATAAAAAAAATTAAGCGTGGCGAAATAATAGAACACTATGAAACCATTCGTAAAAGAAAAGATGGCCGTAGAATTTCCATTGCGCTTACCATTTCACCGATTAAAGATGAAAATGGAAAGACTATCGGCGCATCTAAAATAGCCCGCGATATAACGGGAGAAAAAGAGTCTAAAAGAAATGAGGCAATGCTTGCAGCAATAGTAGATTCATCAGATGATGCCATTATTAGTAAAACACTTGATGGATATATAACCAGTTGGAATTTTACGGCTGAGAAAATGTTTGGCTACCCGGCAAATGAAGCCATTGGAAAGCACATTTCAATTATCATTCCGCCTGAGCGTATTGGAGAAGAAGCTATCATAATTGACAATATCCGTAATGGTAAGAAATTAGATCATTTTGAAACAGTTAGGGTGGCCAAAAACGGTCGCCAGATAAATATTTCGCTCACAGTTTCGCCTGTAAAAAACAGCAACGGAGAAATTATCGGCGCCTCTAAGGTTGCACGGGACATAAGTGAAAGAGCAGAAATAGAAAGGCAACGGCAACTGTATACAAAACGCTTGCAGGAGCTGAATAATTATAAAGATGATTTTATGGCAATGGCAAGCCACGAACTGAAAACTCCCCTAACTATAGTAAAAAGCAACCTGCAGATATTGGAACATTTGCTGGCTACAGATTCAAACGTTAAGTTTATTCAACTAAACCTAAAGCAGGTAGATAAATTGACTGACCTTGTTAATAACCTATTAGATATTTCCAAAATACAAATCGGAAAACTGGAAATAAACAAGACAGTTTTTGACCTGGATATTTTAATGAAAGAGATTATTGATAATATTCACCAGGCTCTTGAAGGCCGAAGAATTTATTATAAAAAACGAGACGATAAGTTAATGGTCTTTGCCGATAGTAGCAGGATTGAGCAGGTAATTATTAACGTGCTTACAAATGCAATAAAATATTCGCCGGGCGGACCAGATGTAATTGTAGATGCATTTGATGACGACGGCAAAATCATCGTAAGTATAAAAGATGGAGGAATCGGAATTCCACAGGAAGACCTGCAAAATATATTTACAAGATTTTATCGTGTACGTGGTATGGCTTCCACATTCTCCGGCTCTGGTATAGGATTATACATTTCTTCAGAAATTGTGAAACAACATGGTGGTGAGATGTGGGTGGAAAGCACAATTGGTAAAGGTTCTGTGTTTTATTTTACGATTCCTGCGGCTGATGAGGCTTAAGCGAAGCAGGTGTTATGTGTCGAATTGTAAATAAAAATTCGTATACACAAGACAGGTTAAAGTTAGGCGAATGATCCCGTTAAAAAATCCTGCTTTCCCTTATTAAGTATAGAAGAATAATATCTGAAAATATTATTGTTTAATTGTATAAAGGCAATTCCCAAAAGAAGATCGTGGGAGCTGAAGAAGTAAATTAATACAATTCACCTGTGTCCATATCCAACTCGTAAAGCTTACGGCTAAGGCTATACGTAGTTTTTTTATTGCCCCTGCCTATGCCGCCACCTACAACGCCCAGCATGAGTACATTGCCCGCTTTCAGGCTCCTTCTTCTTGAAAGCGTGCGGGCTGCGTTGGAAATAAAAGTGTTACCCTTTTTTACCAGCTCAAAATAATTATCAGCCGAATTGATATAGATATGCCTGCCGTCGCAATATCCCCACAAATCTCTGACAGGATATGCTCCCTTGCCCTCGTTTAGAAAAATTGTTTTTGTAAGTTTATCTTCCTCTATCTCATAATTAAGTATGGAAGGATCATTCATTTTAAAATCATTGAATGTTCTATAAACACCCTTTTTATAAATGGTTGCAGCAACAATAGGAATATTGGCTTGCTGGCTACTATATACCATTATTTCCCCTAAGGACATAATTTTTCCCGGAAGGGAAACCGTCGTTAAGCTGGTTGAAAGTAGCTGCTGCACTGATAAAGCAAGCACCCTGGAAATAGATTCTGCCGCATCTCTTCTCATGGATTTTAAATCGCCAACTGCTGTGTCAAATCTATATAGTGGCGAGTAGCCTTCTCCGTTACTACAATAGAATTCAAACTTGGCTATTATGCCACCTGTTTCACTATCGCTCTTTTCAGCTTCGTCAACTATTTCTTGCTGCAGGGCTGAAGTTGCCCATAGCTTTTTGATCACCATTATTATTTTCTTATCGGTGCCATTATTAGTTGATGTTATCTCGAGATAGTTTCTCAAAAAATTCCGGGTATCATCAGCTGCACTTTTTGCGCTAACAATTGAGTAATATTTATTAGGATAGTTTTGGAACAAGCCATAAGAAGACGTATCAAAGCGGGCATCTATAACTATTAAACCGGAGATACGTTTTTTTCCTCCTGTTGTAACCAACGGCGTTACGAGGGTAATTTCCGTGGCTTTAATTTCTGACAGATTAAAACTGCTTTTATCAGCCTGGGAATAGCAGGGAAAAAAAATAAACGAGATAAAAGCGGCAATTAGAATAATTTTCATGGGCGTGCAGCTAATATAAATAATAAAATTTTCGTCAGTAACTTTTAGAATGTTATTTGTTTAAACTCATTTATTACGGGGTTAGTATGTTCAATTGCAAATTGGCATCTGCTTCGATCCCCTTTTTGAAGATATGACGTCACTAAAAAGCCGCTAAATATTAGTAGCGGCTTTCAGCAAGGAGTCTTATCCAAAGCTTATTTCATCTTCGTTTATTGCACCGTTAGGGTTATTGATTGCTGCGCAATATTGCCGTCTTTGTCTGTTATAGTGAAAATCCATTTCTCAGTACCTGCCTGGTTGCGGGTGGTAAAAGTGACATCCTTACTGTAATTCTGCTGCTCGCTTCCTGTAAGATTAAACGTCTGGAACGTAGTAGTGGTGGCCGCTCCGTCAAAAGCGGATGAACATTGTAAGTAAGCATATCATCTTCTTTTTTCACGGCGTTTATGGCGACAGTTATTGCCGTGTTCTGAGCTACCGTAGCATTGTCAGAAATATCGGCGAAAAATCATGCGCCATCAACTATTGCATACGGCTATTCTTCTCTTTCATTAGATAGATTGAGCAATCGTCCTTTGTTCCATGCTTTGTATTCCTTTTTAAAATTTTTAGCGTTTTGCTTTGTAAGATGGGCATCGTCGAGTGAAAGAAGTTCAGGGCTACCGGCATTTACCCAGGCCGTGTACCAATAATCTGCTACGTCCCTTATAGATAAACGAAGCTGCTGTTCTACCATTCCATTTAATGCCACATTAAAAGACCTCGCATATTCATCGGAAAAAACAGGTTGGTTATAAGATAATACAAGTTTTCCCGAATTATCTTTCTTATAAAGTTTTTCTTTATCAAAGGCATCCCTGTTTTGCTTTTCTGTTTTTAATAAGGGACTTACGAGTGCATGTGATTGGGCGATCATATCCCATGTTTCGGCGGAGATATCAGTAATCAATTTCGCTTTCTCTACCTTAAAATTAAAATCATTCCCAAACAGTTGCGGTAAGGTTGATTCCCATAAGGCGTGTACGCCCTTTTGGTTTGTCAACTGCCCGTTGTAGTTAGAAGATGTATGTAAAGGCATATGTGCATCAGCTACATAGTGGCCTATTTCTGCTGAAATAAAAAGTATTTCAGACTTACTTCTTTTTTTAAAAGCCTGTGTCAGTTTCTCTTCCAGGTTTTGGATGTACCAGGGGAGGTAGCCGGTTTTATTTAGAAAGGCACTATCCCATTTTTGATAAGCCTCTTTAGTCGTTTTAGGAAATGATTCTATTGGAATATTTCCAAAGTCTTCAATATCTATATAATGTCTTGGCGGCTCGGCTTTGTCATTTAGCACACCTCTACGCAAATCAGGTACCACTGCGGATTCAGTAATAAAGTCTATATGATTATAGTAAAACTTTATCATGCCGTCAGGCAGTGCAAAAACAGCCGCACGGTTAATATGTTTATGTCCCCATTCACCCCAGGCGAAAAGTACACTCACACTTCCTGTAACCAGTAAAACGATAATTAAGGTTGAAATTATTTTTGGCTTCAATATGATCGCTTTATATAAAATTAAAACTGTATGAGGTTTCGAAGATGATTAATTCAAGTGAATAGATTTTTAAAAAAATTATGCTTAAGAACGCTTAGTAATAATTGTGTTTTAAAAACTTACGCATTCTTTCAATTCTTTTTCTGTGTAGGCCAGGCCATATTGTTTTAATACATCATCAGGCACACCATTCCAATTATTGGGAGTATTGCCCATATAGCCAATATCCTTTACGCCAATCTCCGATGTGAAAAATCCGGTGGCAGTAAGGCCACGCATCAGGTTAAAGAAAGATACGCCTTGTTTCATTTCAGGTTTTGCTTTGCCGGGATAAGCGATATCATCTACTATCGCTATGCGTTGCGTATTATCAATATCTGCAAATGATTTTCCAAACCGGTTAAGGGATTGCATTTCTATCCAACGCAATCCACCGCGCATAGGCGTTTGAAATTCAGGTTTATCTTTTACAATAAATTCGATAAAGTCACCAACTTTAGCGTCCGAAGCGCTTCCGCTTACATCATCTTTTGGAATAATAATATCTGCAAGTATCGTAATAGTGCCCATTTCTACAGGCGTAAAAAAAGTTTCTTCTTTCAACTTTTTATCCACGATCTTTTCTTCTTCCATGCGGGCGGGTTGGTCATCCGCTTTCTTGTCACCACCATCTAACTTCGCCGAAGCATCTTTGAATTTTAGATTCTTATCATCCGTGTTTTTACATGCGTCTAAAAGCACGCCGGTAGAGGCTGTACCGATTATCAATGCCTTGATGGATTTGCGTCTGTCCATAAAATAAATTTTTATAACCCAATTAAGGTTGCAGGTTTATTTAAATATTTTGTTTTTTCAATTCATCAACTATATGTTCCGAGGCTCGCATGGCCAGGGCAAGTATAGTCCATGTAATATTTTTATCAGCCTGCGAAACAAACTGGCCGCCATCAACACAAAATAAATTTTTGCAATCATGTGCCTGGCTCCAGCCATTAAGGGCAGATTTTTTAGGATCGCTTCCCATGCGAACTGTGCCTGCTTCGTGAATAATATTTCCTGGAGCATGCAATCCATAATCATTCTCAGGTCCATCATCACCGTACGTAACTATAGCGCCCATATTATGCATGATCTCTTTGAAAGTCTCTTTCATGTGCTTTGCCTGGTTAATCTCGTAGCTGCTGTTTTTTGTATTAAAACGCAATACCGGGATACCATATTTATCTACTACAGACGGATCTATTTCACAATAATTTGATGCAAGGGCTATTCCTTC
>JBDTSD010000137.1:0-11783 GCA_039931355.1 Ginsengibacter sp. | reverse complement strand
TTTAAAGCAAGCATTCCAAAACATGATGTTGTAGTATTGAGGTTGAGTAAAAATTAATAAGTATTACTTTTCTTTCTGCAGCTTATACGTTCTTATTTGTAACGGTTGCAAGGCAGGCAATTCATCACCCGCCTTATCTAAATAAAAATATGCAGTTGCAGAAACATCATCAGAGCGATAGAACATTACATAGCCTTCTGGTAAGGTTGTGTCTTTTAAGTTAGTGGTTTTTCCCGGCGTATATAATGGTTTGGGATAGCCTTGCTGGTCATCAATTGTAGCAGGAACCAGGGGAATATTTTTTGCCTGCAGAGCAGCTACCAATTCTTTTTTATTGCTGCCCATTTCCGGTAAAGCAACTTTACAATCTGTTTTAAAAAATACCGGGTCAGGAATATGATACCGATAAAAACACCAGCCATTATCATCGTTTTTATTCGCGTATAAACTGCCGGCATAGTCGTTAAAAAACTCGCCCTGGCCCCAGCCCGTTCCTATATAATCTTCGGTGCCTGTGCCTGCTAATGTTGGGAAATTTTTATCGCCATCTAAATACATTTTTACCTCACCTTCGCCCCACCAATGGTTTTCATAAATTGAATTGGCAATCACGCCAACATTCACACCAAGAAATCTTCCTTTGCCTTTTACTTTTGGTAATAACTCAAAATCTTTCTCCAGTTGGGTAGCTGTATCGCGGTGCCAGTAAGCATGAAAATATAAGTTGTCAGTATTCCATGTTGATGTCTCTTGAAAATCTATATCATAAAAAATATGCGTGAGTCTTTTATTACTTTCGTTCGTGATTTGTATGCGTGCTGCTTTTTTAAATGGCATTGGAATATAGCAGATAAATGAACGTCCTTCGGGGCTTGCAAATAACGCATTATGAAATGTGGCAGTCTTTCCTAAACCTATCCCAAAAAAATCTCCGAAAGGCACACTCACAGCCGGCTTTGCATCATCATCCCAAAACATTTCAAGCTTTAATGAACGCAGCATTTCAGGCGAACGGTCATCAATAGTAATCCACATTCTGTTTATAATTCCTGAACCTTTTGCATGCATTAAAACTTTTGTTTCGCCAGCCTTTATTTCGTCTGAAGGATGGCCTTTGGCGCCGTTATTTTCCATAGCTGCTTTGCCCTTTGCTGCAGTTGGGTTTTCAAAAGTTGCCCAGCGTGGTACAGATGTGCTGTCGAATTGAAAAAGATTTTTGTTGGATAAAATTTGCGCCTTGGCAACAAGGCAATTACAGGCAATAATGCTGGCCAATATTTTTTTCAACATAACATTTTATTAAAATGAAATCACGATTACTAATTTTGAACAGGCGTTAATTTGATTGCAAAGCCGCCGCTTTTCATCTTCTTTATATTCATGCTGTCCCTTTTAGAAATGTTCTTTACTGTTTTTAAATAGTCATTACCTATCCTGTTTGCGTTTACACCATCTGCAAAAATATCTGCTGAATAATTTCCCACGGGCAAAAATTTGAAAACTCAAATTGTACTTTCTATGTGTCCAATCTGTAATACCGGCAATATACCAATCATTCCCTTTTTTTCTAGCAATCATCGCGTAGTCACCAACCTTGCCATCTGTTGGAATTGTTCCATCCCAAACAGTGGGTATAGACGAAATAAATGTAAGATGTCTGTTCTTTTCCAGACGCTGTTAGTGCATCGCTTAACATTTCGAGTGGCGCGTACAAAATAGCGCACTGCCGTAAATGTTAAGAACAAGCAGCAGCAGAATGAATAATTTTTTTATTTTATTTCATTTTAAAAAAGCAAAATATTTTATTTATAAAAGAAAATTATTCAACTGGTAGAAAAGCAACTTGGAAAAATATTCTAAAGCAAATGTTGCGTTTTATCTTTTAAAAGGTATGCTGCTATGTGCTGAGTAATCTGCTTATTTTTATTTCCGCACAGCCCGTGACAGCGAAGAGTTGATTTATGGTTAATTTGTTTTTTGTTTAAATACCGATGTATAAGATTGCCTGCTATATAATGACCTTGCTTGCTGTTATCCATTCAAACGGACAGGTAATAAATAGGCTATGGTATAAAAGCCCGGCTGTTAATTTCAATGATGCATTGCCTGTTGGTAACGGAAGAATGGGCGCTATGGTTTACGGAGGTGCCCAATCAGAATACATTTCTCTGAATGAACAAACACTATGGAGCGGTTCGCCGGATATAAAATGGAACAATCCCGAGGCTAAAAATTATCTTCCGCTGGTAAGAGCAGCTGCATTAAAAGGCGAATATAAAAAGGCCGACAGCCTGTGTAAATTCATGCAGGGGCCATACACGGAATCATACATGCCGATGGCTGATCTTTTTATTAATTATAAAAATATTTACGATTCGTCTAAATATAAACGAATATTAAATCTTGATAGCGCGATTGCAACAACTACATTTCAATCAAACAAAATTGGATATAAAAGAACCGTCTTGGCAAGCTTCCCGGATAATGTTATCGTGATAAGAAATGAAGCGGATAACAAAGCCTCCCTTTCATTTAATGTGAGGCTTTCAAGTAAGCTGCATTATTCAGTAACGACAATTAATAATAATGAAATCATTCTAAAAGGCAAAGCGCCGAAACACGTGGTGCCGGCTTATTTATGGAAGATTCAAGGGGATGCCGCAGTTCAATATGCAAGTGACTCAACCGGCGAAGGAATGACGTTTGAAGTTCATTTAAAAATTATAAATGAAGGCGGAACAATCAACGCAAATGATTCATCGCTGCGTGTTGCAAATGCAAACACCGCAACGATTTTGATAACATCAGCTACAAGCTTTAATGGTTATGATGTATCACCGGTTAAACATGGAAAAAATCCATCACTTATGGCTGAAGCGGCTATGAACAAAGCTTCGGCAAAAGCATATTCGATATTGCTTTCAAATCACCTTAACGATTACAAGCCGTTATACGAAAGAGTTTCTTATGATTTTGGCAACACCAAAAATGATAATCTTCCAACAGATGAACGCTTGCGAAAAATGTCTTCATCATTCGATCCGGGGTTGTTATCAACCATTGTTCAATTCGGAAGATATTTATTGATTGCATCTTCAAGGCCTGGCGGGCAGCCTGCTAACTTAAAGGGTTTATGGAACGAAAAACTTCGGCCAGAATACTCCGCCAACTGGTGTATAGATCATGATGCGCAAATGTTTTATTACGCAGTTGAAACCAACAATCTCTCTGAATTGCATCAGCCATTTCTGCAGCTCATTAAAGAACTTTCGCAAAATGGCTATCAAACGGCAAAGGTTAATTACAATATGGATGGCTGGTGCGCCCATCACAATACTGATATCTGGCGAAAGTCTTCGCCTGTGGGCAATTGGGGCGAAGGCAATCCGCATTGGGCCAACTGGAATATGAGCGGCGCATGGTTATGTGGGCATTATTTTGAGCATTATCTTTTTACATTAGATACAAATTTTTTGCGTGAGCAAGCTTACCCGGTTATGCGAGGTGCTGCACAGTTTTGCCTCGCCTGGTTAATACCGGACAGCACTGGAAAGTATTTAATTTCTGTTCCATCTTTTTCACCTGAAAACACTTTTATAACAGCGCATGGCGATACAGCTCAAACAAGCGTAAACACAACAAGTAATATAGAATTAATAAAAGATTTATTTTCCAACATTATTAAAACAGCAAACATCCTACACATTGAAAATCCATTTATTGATAGCATACTAAACGCTTATAAAAAATTAGCGCCATATCCTATTGGCAAGAATGGAAACTTATTAGAATGGTCGCATGATTGGCGCTCAACAGATCCTGCACACCGCCATCTTTCCCACATGTATGCAGTTTTTCCAGGCTCTGAAATTTCACCATTAACCACGCCGCAATTAGCAGAAGCCGCGAAGAAGGCTTTGGCATTGAGGTTAAAAACCAATGGCAGTTGGGGCTTTGCGTGGAAGGCTGCCTGCTGGGCTCGTTTGTACGAAGGCGACAGTGCTATGCAAACACTGAGATATCAACTACGCTATGTAAATCCCACAGCAACAACACCGGTAAACAACCTTGGCTTGTATCCCAATTTATTCAACAGCGAAGTGCCCGGAGTTATTCTCAACGGAAACGCTTGCATCACAGCTGCGATTACAGAAATGTTATTGCAATCGCAAACAGGCATCATTGATTTGTTACCTACACTTCCAAAAATTTTGATCAACGGTTCTGTAAAAGGCCTTGTTGCACGTGGTGACTTTATCGTCAACATCAACTGGAAAAATCGCCAGCTAACAACAGGCAGTTTAACGGCGAAGCAAAACGCAAACTGCAAAGTCAAGCTTAATCACAAGTATAGAATATATTTAAACGATAAAGCTGTTGCGCTGAAAAATGAAGGCGGCAATATTTACTCATTCAATGCAAAAGCCGGCGACATATATGTTATACGCAAATAATCTGATATATTTTTTATGTTGCCAGCAGCAGTGCATGTGGCATCTTCGTTGTGTCACTCACTTGTACTTTCGGTTCATTATGCAGCAATAAAAAATTCACTAAATGTCTTGTCATTATGAAAAAATTATTTCTCTTTTTTATTATCCTTATTGTAACACAAAAAGGCTTTCCCCAATTTAGCGTAAGCCCTGATCATCATTATCTTTTAAAAGATGGAAAGCCATTTTACTGGCTCGGAGATACTGGCTGGGAATTGTTTCATCGCTTAACAAAGGAAGAAGCAGACCAATACTTCAAACGCAGAAGTGAACAAGGTTTTACAGTTATACAGGCTGTAGTGCTGGCTGAGATGGATGGCTTACATACACCAAACGCTTATGGCGATAAACCTTTGATTGATGATGATCCGACTAAACCGAATGAAGCTTATTTTAAACAGGTAGATTTTGTAGTTGATAGAGCAGATCAATACAATTTAAATGTTGCTATGCTTCCTACATGGGCTGATAAAATTAATAAAGGCACCTGGGGAAAGGGGCCCGAAATTTTCAACACAACCAATGCAAAAATTTATGGTGCATGGATTGGCAACCGTTATAAAAGCAAGACAAATATTATCTGGGTTTTAGGCGGCGACAGAAATCCGCGTAATGAAAAAGATGTAGCAATATGGAATGCAATGGGTGAAGGAATTATGCAGGCAACAAATAACAAAGCTGTTATAACATATCATCCGCAGCCGTGCGATTCAGGCTCGGCAACATGGTTCCATCGTGAAACTTGGCTTGCATTTAATATGTTTCAAAACGGGCATTGCAGGGATAATGATGTGTATAATAAAATTCAGCTTGCACATAATATGCAGCCAACAAAACCTGTGATTGATGGAGAGTCTTTGTACGAAGACCATCCTGTTTGTTTTAACGTAAAAGATTTGGGAAAAAGCAGCGCCTACGATATAAGAAAGTATGCTTATCTCGATGTGTTTGCAGGTGCCTTTGGAAATACGTATGGCTGCCATGATATATGGCAAATGTATTCGCCAAGATATGAGTCTGTAAATGGAGCTGCAATGTATTGGCAGGATGCAATGAACCTCCCTGGTGCTAATCAAATGCAGTATGTGCGAAGATTAATTGAATCGCATCCCATGCTGGAACGTGTTCCCGACCAATCGTTGATTGTGGAAAATGATTTAGCGCCATCAGAAAGAATACAGGCAACACGCGGCAATGATTATGCTTTTATCTATACTTCCGAAGGAAAATCTTTTACGGTTATTCTAGATAAAATTGCGGGCGCAACGTTGCGGGCATATTGGTATAATCCGCGTGATGGTAAAACTACTAACATGGATAATGTCACCAATAGCGGAACAAAAAAATTTACACCGCCTTCATCGGGTTATGGACAGGATTGGGTTTTGGTAATTGATGATGCTGAGAAGTATAAAAATATGCTGTGATTTAAAATCGCTACTCCTGAAAGGCGAAGCTCTTGCTTAAAATTTATAGTTCTCGTTTCATTTTTATCATTGATAATGTCGATTGATTTCATGGTATCGTTTACAGAAATAAATGAAGATGATTGTGATAAGAACGAGTCACCATGATACACTTCTTCTCTTCTTACCTTGCCATTTTTTAAATGGATGAAAATTATTTTGTCATCAGGGTTGAGAGAAATATTTTTTTGAGATTCTTTTTTCTTAAATAATTCAAGCGGGCCACGGTTTTGCGAGGCGGCAATTAAATAATGATCGTCAGCACCTCTTAGTTTTACGAGTGCTTTTGCATTTCCCGGTAAAAAAATGCCGCTTTGCAAAATAGTTTGCGGATTAAAGTTTCCCTTCCCGTCCCCAAAACAATACAAGCCCGTTCATTCCATCATATCTCCCATTAGCTGCTTCATTTCCAAAATCATTTCCACAAAATATTACATCAGGATTTCCATCTTTATTGAAATCATCAGCAATCATTCCAAATACAGGCGCTACCTGGACAATAGCGGGTAAGGCGTGCATTATAAATTTTCCTTTACCAAGGTTTTCAATATAACAACTTTTGAAATTATTTGCCTGCAAATGCAAAGCTTTTTTTAGCTCTTCTTCTGAAAATATATCATGAAAACCGGCGATAGCAAATTGCTTATAGGCAGGAAATTTTTTCCTCAGCGCCGGTAATTGTGCTAGTATGTCGTCACGATTAAAAGCAGTGAATTCCTTCTTGTTTCCATCCGGGTCTTTTAAGTAAACGGTAATGATAGCGTCAGATGTGCCGTTACCATCAAAATCTTTTGCATACATATTTACAGGATATTGCTTCGATGCCTGGAAGAAAGAATTTTCTCCAAGATTGCCAACTATATAATCAATATCACCATCGTTATCAAAATCCCCGGCAACAATACTGTTCCACCATCCTTTTTCATTTTGCAAACCTGTTGATGCGGTTATATTTTTTAGTTTCCCATTTTCATTTTTAAAGAAAGTTGGCGCCATCCATTCGCCAACAACAATTAAATCAGTTAAGCCGTCATTGTCAAAATCAGTCCATATAGCATCACAAACAAGGCCGATATTGTTTAAGTCTTTTGCCACTTCATTTGTTACATTCGTGAATTTTATTTTCCCGGGTTTGGAATTATTGCGATAAATAAAAGAACTAACGGGCTGCGGATAATTGCCGGGCAAAACTCTTCCGCCAATAAATAAATCGAGGTCACCATCATTATCAATATCAACTGCTTTAATACAACTTTTACTTGTATAGTTTCCCGGCAACGCAGAAGTATCAATTGTAAAGTTTTCTTTTCCATCATTTACAAAAAACTGGTCTTCGTAATTTTTTGTTTGCGCCGGTGATTCATTGCTGCCGCTAACACAATACAAATCATTATCGCCATCATTATCGGCATCAAATAAAAGAAGTCCCATATTTTCCGGCCTGCGAATGTTGCCATCAACGGGAAATGGCAATATCTTTTTAATAAATTTTCCATCTTTCTGCTGCAGAAAATAACTCCGCGGTACATCACCTGTGCCACCAATAAAAATGTCGTCAAGGCCGTTCCCGTCTATATCTCCTGCAGCCAATCCCGGCCCATAATCTGAGAATTTGTGCGGCAATAATCGCTCATTACTGAAATCAACAAAGTCATTTTCATAATGTATGTAATTGATATTTGCGGCCTTCGTGATGTGTGTAAACAGTGCATTTGAAGAAACAAGTTTAAGCCTTATAGCATACGGTTCGGCATTTTAATATCAATATGTAATAGTTGGTTTGCTTTTAGATTATATAAAACCTGTTTTTTATTTGTCCAGTTAATAATTAATGAATCAACATCTTTAATATCTCCTAATCCAAAGAATGCTTTTGTATCTACCGTTGACAAGTAGCCGCGATAAGGAGAATTTTCGTATCGCTGCATTTTACCATGGTCATAATAAATTGTGGCAATAGCTCCTAAGCCGAATAAATTGTAGCTGCTGTAAGGCTATTGCCCGTTAGCAAAATTATTATTAGCGAAAAAAATAACAGGGGCCTGTCAAAAGGTTTTACTTTACCCTTTTTCGATACTGTCGATTCGGTTGTTAAACCTGATTTTCCAAAGTTTCGTTTCATAAAACTATTTTTAAATTTATTATTTGCCATATTTTCCGGTTATACTGCATCCGGTTACGACCTTCATAATGTTTTTCCGCCAGCGTAGGTGACATCAGCTTGCGAAAGTTGGTTGATTAAAAGAACGAGTTCATTTTTCTCCGGGCATTTTAAATTCAATGATATATTCTGATAAATAAGGACTCTTATCCTCGTATTGATCTTTATAAAACAATCTTGCTTTCTTGTCTAATTTTACAGAAGTATATTTTTTTTCTTTTGCCTCATTAGTTGCGAATGGCTGAAGCGATGGATACCATACAGTATGTCCCGGTTTATTTAACAGCAGTTTCGGAGCCGACCATTGCTGGGAATTTTTTCCAGTACCAAGGTCAGCATTTTGATTGAACGATATATAGATACTGCTGCCTTTCCAAGACGGGCCTTCAGCTTTGGCCATTAGCATTACCCAACAATTTAAGTAAGTGTTCCAACTCACAGAAGGCCCCCAGAAATATTTAGCGCCCGGAGATGAAGCGGGGCCTCCACCTTCGCTTTGCGGAATTTGAAGCGGGGAAACCGGTTTCCCCACACTGTCTGCGGGTGTATTGAAGCCATTGCCATTCCACCTTTTTGCTTTACCCACAGGATTATCAAGATCTGCTAACGGAACACGTGCAATACTTATACATTGGCCACTCCATTCCAGCGAAGAATCATAAGCTGATGAATTGTAGTTACCGGGATAACCATATTCTCCATAAAAAACATAGAGGTAATTACCATTGGCCACGGCAGAAGGATCACCAACACCACCGGCAAAATTGATACCTGTATTATGCGGCTTGAGTATTAGCCTTGGCTGATAATCCTCTAATAGTATTCCTTTATCGGCCCAGCTTTTACCTCCGTCTAAAGACTTCATGATACCTATTCGGCAAACCGCAGTTTTTGTTTCCGGACCTTTAAGTCCCTGTGGCCAGTTAATATCGCGATAGCCGGAACCGGTTGATAAATCATAAGGAAGTGTTGATGGGTAATTTTCGTTGTGATATAATGCGAATAGTGTTTTGTCAGTTTGGTCACTGGAGTCTTTATACAACGTTTCAAACCACACTGCGCCATGTAAACCTTTTGTTCCGGGAGGCACATTTGCAGGCATGAAAGGCTCAATAAATTCGCTCGGGCTTTTACTGAACACTTCATCTACAGAAGAGCCGCTTGCATATTTCAAATCATGTGCATCGCCCCAGAGTGGGTCTTCTCCATATTTGCCCGGAAATATTCTAAAAGTGTCGCCTACCCATACTGTCGCCATATTACAATCGACAAATGAATTGAAGATAAATTTTTCTGAAGGTATCAGCCCGACCAAAGGCGTTTCTTTTGAATGACCTGGCTTCTTTGATGATTGGTTTTTGCATGATGTGAGCAACAGGGTTAATACAGCTGTTGAGCAAAAAGCAAGAACTTTAATTTTATTCATAAACTGAAAGATATTTTTTACAACGCATGCATGGGGAGTTTACTTTAGCTTAAATTAAGACCATCTTATTTGAAACATTCTCGTTGATTGCCCGGCATCGGCGCAGGCATCAGCTTAGGTTTTGTGCCTGGCGTACCTTGTCCCTTGTATACTAACTGTACTTAAAGTAAACAATAAACCGTGGAAAAGAAATAAAATATAGCCTATCGTTATCGTGAAATTTATGCTTTCTGCTCATAAATTAAAATACAAATCTCTTTACTACAAAGCACCAAGTGTCCCGTTTTTTACGGGAAGTATAGCTCACTCACAATACCAGGTTACCCTGGATAAAATAATTGACCCTGTTCTCACCTGAGTTATGAATCCATTTCAAGGTGCACCTTTCGTTTTATACTCCTTCACGAACTCATGGGTCAAGTTACTTAGATCAGCAACTTTGTAAATAGCATAGTAAGTAGGTACAATAATAAATAATGACATTTGAATTGTTTTAAAGAATAGCCAGGTTGTAAAAATCTGGTATTTATAAATCTATCGGTCATCAATCTATAAGTTGGTTTCGCCGTTGGTCGAAAACAACACCTTTACGGGTGGGTGCATTGAGCTGTCTGAGAGTAGCGAACACCTGAAGGCTGAAATCTCTTTGCAAACCCGACTGTACGTTCGTGTGTCCCGGAAACGAGTGCTGCTATTAACGCTCAAATTTTATTAATTCACTATTATAGTCAATTGACACTTTAAAATATTGTAAAAGGGAACCACCAATTGCCCCTTTCACTACTTTATCCATTGAACCTATCATTCCCTTGCTCCATGCTTCGTTTGGTCTTTTAGCAAACCAAACCGGTCCTGCTGTTAAATTTCCAACTTTAACTTGTGGTACTTCAATTATATCCGCTCCTGTCGCTTCACCTTTTTCAATAACTCTCCAATTAGGGTGTTGTTTATGCCAAATGTCAAATATACTTCTGGCTATGAAAGAACCACCCGTTGCTTTTTTATTACCAAACTCTGGTTCACTATTTTCGCCAAGTAATAAAGTTGCCCCTGTGTCAAATAGAACATCGATAGTTTCTCCGTCAACCACAATTTTCATACTTGGATGTCCAAATCTTTTATTGCCTTCTCTGTCTTTTTTAAATCCAATTGGTTGAGTGTTTTCGTCCGTTGCGTTCGCAAAAACAGGCGTGTTGACAAATAATTTCCCTGATTTGTAATCAAAAGTCCATGATTTATTTATAAAGAAAAACTGTCCTAAAAAAACATCATGTGGAACGTATTTTGAAAATAAATCTATTCGTTCACTTGTATCTGGGATTTCAAAAAAAGGATAATCAATATCTGATTTATAATAATTGGCGATTGTAGGATAAGGAACATACTCACTATCGAACAAATCTTTTGCAAAGATAAAATTGATTTTTTCTCCTTTAATTTCCGCAATCGAAATTTTTGCTTCCAACTTCAGTTTTTGTAAAGTTTTGTAGTATATGGCCGTATAACCGCCACCTGTATCACAAAATCCAACTATTGTGTCATTATTTGTTGTTGGCATTTTTAGAAAAAATCTTCCATCAATTAGTGCAGATGGCAAATAAGTTGGTTTGGATAATTCATCTGTCACATTTTGTCCCAAGCCGCTTAATGAAATTGCAATACAAAAAGAGATAAAAATAATTTTCATATCGAAATATTTAATTGTTAAGTAGCATTCATTATTGTAGTCGTAAAATAAGTTGCTGGTAGTGTAAATATTCTTCGTTCATTTTACTAATCTATAAAATTAATTGGAAAGATATCTTGGAAAGGAAAGATCAATTTGCCAAACTGATTTCATGAAACTGCAAACAATTAAATTGTCCAACCTGATGTTTTCTATAAGCCTCTTATCAGCAAACTTATATTTTCTGCTCATTAAGTAATATAAGAGATGGCTTTGTAAAATAGCAGTCATTATTCATTGGCACAGATACGCCAATGCTTGTTATCCTTAGCTGCATATCTGCGCCAGTACGGGATTATAACGAATGTAGATATTTTGGATTTCAGATAGAAGTTATTTTGGAATTTTATTGGCACTAGTATAGTCCAACCCCCACATAGCGACAGTACATGCCATGTACGGCATCAACCATCTTCTAAAAGAATGATCAAATACACCACTCAACTATTTAATTGCCTTTAATCCAACCGCCATCAACTGCCAATGATTGACCTGTAATATAACTGGCCCG
>JBDTSD010000136.1:0-11838 GCA_039931355.1 Ginsengibacter sp. | reverse complement strand
GCATCAAAACTTTATCGCCCAACTGGTATTTCATTTTGCAAAGATAGAAGGTTTGGATTTTTGAATGTTATCCCAATGCCCCGTTATTCCAGTGCTCCGCCATTGTCACGCAGGAGAAGTCTCCCGAACAATTAACCTGTCTGTGAAAAAAAAATTAAGAGACACACAAAACTATCCACCAATAGCAATCATGCTCCTGTTATGAATATCTTCTGTATGAATATGCTCAAAGTCTTTAGTAAACTGGCCGCCCAGTTCTTTTTCTTTTGCATGGATGCTCCCAAGAATCAGCGGAACAATGTCTCCGCCATTTCTAAACACGGTAAGTAAATCAGTTTCTGTTTGTGAGAAAAGGCAGTTTTTCATTTTACCATCTGCGGTCAATCGCATACGATTGCAACCTTCGCAAAACGGTGAGCTCATCGTGCTGATCACCGCAAAAGTTCCTTTGTGACCCGCTACCGTATATTTTTTTGATGTGTCATGTACATCATCACTCAGCCTTATGATTTCATATTTCTTTTCTATCACTTCAATTATTTCTTTCCAGGTAAAAACCTTGTTGCTTGTCCACCTGTTACTGTCAAACGGCATAAATTCTATAAAGCGCACATGTACCTCCGTATCTTTTGCCCATTCGATAAAGTCATTAATCTCATTATCGTTCAGCCCTTTCATTACCACGACATTCACTTTTACATGAAAATTATTTTTTATGAGAAGATGAATGTTATCGAATACCCTGGAAAACTGGTCGCGCCTTGTAATAAGATTAAATTTCTCCGGCTGCAATGTGTCAAGGCTAATGTTGAGCGACTGAACATTTGCCTCCTTCAATACATCTACAAAATCGTGTAGCCGTGTAGCGTTAGTAGTAAGTGTGAGCTTCACCGGAAGCTTTGATAAACGAAGTATGATATCTTCCGCACCTTTCCGCACAAGTGGTTCACCGCCCGTAAGTCTTATTTTATTTACACCCAGCTCAACGAATATTTTTGCAATGGCTTCAATCTCATCAACCTGCATAAGCTTTGCAGGAGGCGAAAATTCGTAATCTTCTTCCGGCATACAATAGAAGCAACGAAGGTTGCAATTGTCTGTTAAAGAAATTCGCAGGTAGTCATGAACTCTATTGTAGGTATCTGTTATCGTCATTTTAATTTAGGTTGATTCTCCGTTCAGCACAATGAATGCTCTATCAAAGTTAGCCTGAATAATATAAATTTCTCAGATCTTAACTTTCCCTGGCAATTTGGTGATCGTCAAAAACCCGTTGCAGTTCTTCAGTTAGCTTTTTACTTAGCTGTGGCCTCCCATGGTAGGCAGCTGGTGTATTTTGAAAAAGAGAAATCATAATTTGATCATTTCCTTTCTGTGCAATCAAAGTCTGGATTGTATTAACATCTTCCTTAATCGCTAACTTGCCTGGAGGGACCATGCCAGCGACTGCACTGAGAAGAAAAACATTGGAACCAAGCGGGCGAATATCCCTGACAATTCCAACATAAGAAGCTACCTGGTGCTCAGAAAATATCTTACTTAATTCATCATTTATTTGTTGACGGCTATTCATTTGGCTGCCATCAAATCCAATTACGTTGCCATCCGTGGCAAATAAATTTGCAAACTTTTTTGCATCCTGGTTATTCCAGCTTTCTAATAGCGTTTTGTAGAGAAGATGCATGTTATTTTTGTCATCATGATTTATTTGTATATCCATCGTTGGGAATTTTTTTTACAAGATAAGCCTGTTGTTAATACTGAATTTAATAGGATGTAATGATCTTGACTGTCGTCAAAGTTTACTAACAGGTGACCATCAATAATATGCTTTAGCCAGAATTCGAAAAATTATTAAGGTATTTCGAAAAAAAGATTTTTGGCTAAAGCCGATAGCGAAATTTCGCAAGCCCACGACCTAAAGGTCGTGGCAATTGTACATGCAAATTATTAAAAATTGAACTTTTTATTATACCAATTCATCATTTCCTTTCTTACATTTTCTTCCCCGGTAGTATCTTTAAGAACCTGCCTATAGGTCATCTTTTTTATATCCATACAATACTGCAGCAGTAGCCACCATTCATAATAATATTTTCCGGCAAATGTGCTATCGGCGAAACTAATCCCCCATGCATCTTTATCTTTTTTTATTGACTCATTCAGCCTTTCAATATTTTTTACCAGGTCTGTTTGATCCGGATTTTGTCTCGCGATATATTCAGGGTAGCCTTCATTTTTCCAGGCGGGTATATTTCCAAGTGGATCGCTTTTCCACAATCCCAGGGCATTGTACTGCAAACAATGTGTAAGCTCGTGCGCAAGTAATTGAGTCAAATTCCATCTATAACCATTAAGCCCGACATAGTTACTATCATAATTAGCTTCTCCACTTAAAACGACTTTATTATAAAATCCCCACGCAAAGGCATGTCCAAGTATTTTCTCAATAAGTTGCGGATATTTTGAGCCGTCATTTAAACAAATATCAAACATAAGCCCGGGCTTATAGAATTCACTTTTTTTTAGAAGCTTGGTTGCCTCATCAAGATGAAAAGTAAGCGCCTTGTCAAATGGTTTATTATGAAAAATTGCATAATTATTATGCGTGGTTTTGCCGGCATAGGTTAGCAAAGGATTTAACACGCAAATAATTAAGAGCAGTGTTATAAACACGAAGGTCACGACCAGGCGAAGTGCCCATTTTTTTAGTTGCTTTTTCATACTTAAATTTTTAATCATAAAACTTAATTTCTTTCATGAATAGGGGCTTGTCGAAGACGCAGATAACCACCCTGTCTGTTAGACAACACAGCTTTTATTTCCGCCAGTAATGATAAAGCAATTTCTTCCGGGCTAAGAGCGCCAATATCAAGTCCGGCGGGCGCATATATCCTTTTTATGTTTTCTTCACTAATCAATATATTTTCCTCTTCCAGCTCTTTAAATATTTTTTCTGACCTTACTCTTGGGCCCAGCATGGCGATGTATGGCGCTACTGTTTTTAACGCCTTAGGCAAATTTGCTTTATCCGTTTTATAATCATGTGACATAAGTACAATTGCAGTACGATTGTCAAAAGGTATATCCATAAAATTTTCCGCTGCTAAAACAGCGTCGGTAGTTTTTGCTAAGTCACTACCTATTTTTATTGGATTAGAAACAACGGATACCCGCCAGCCTATTTCTTTTGCAAGCCTTGCAAGCGGATACGCATCATATTGATGTCCCATTAAAACCAAATGGATTTCCGGCAATAATATTTCAACGAAAACGGAAATTTTTTGCTCGTTTGAAAATTCAAAATCAAAAGGTGATGATTGGCTTTTTTTTACTTGTTGATTTATTTTTTCAATCAATTGTTTTTCGAGACCAGTGTTACTAAAAATGGCTAAGCTTTTAGCATCTTCATATTTTATTACTTCACCGGCTTGTATATTTTTCCAATCTCCTTCCAGGCTTGTTATAGTGAGCAGGATGTGCAATTGACGGTTCGTCTCCATGCTGGATTTTAAAATCTCTACGGGGTTTTTTTTATTTTCAAAATCAAGAGGCGTAAATAACACGTCAATGATGCCGTTGCAACCCAGGCCTACACCGATTTGATGCGCATCATCTTCCGTAGTATCGTACGTTACTAAAGAGGAGACTGATTTTGTGATCGCCATTCTTGCCCGCTTCAATGCGTCGCCTTCGAGACAGCCGCCACTAATACCGCCCACCCATATACCATCATCCATTACCAGCATCCTTGCACCGGTGCGCCGGTAGGAAGAACCTTCAACCTTCACCACGGTTGCCAGCGCCGCCTGCGTAGTTGCTTTATTTAGGTTATCATAGGCATCAACTATTGCTTTAATCTCTTTCATTTTTAATCAACAATTTTTATCGTTCACATCACATCAAAAGTTATGCTATTTATTATGCAAATGCTATAAATAAAGCACGGCATTTTGAACCCGCATTTGAAACGGATACAATTGCAGGAGTCTTCAACTCAACTGTTTTCCTGCTGACTCAATAGTATGAGCCGGCTAAACAATATTTTTGAAAATGTGTTATCGTAGCTGACTACTATATGCTTTCGGAGGGAGCAATAAATATTTTTTTTCTTTTGAATTTCTTCATAGCAAGATAAATAATGCATACAATCGTTATGAAAATAATGGTCGAAAGAATCTCCCATTTGCTTAAACTGGTTAGCAGCCAGCTAATAGATATAATACCAATAAAAGGAATGGTGAAGCCGCCCGGTATCCTGAATCCCTTTTCTCCAATTCCGTGCTTTTTACTTCTTAATTTAATGGTGGCTAAAATAACAGCGAGGTAAACAAGTAGTATGGCTGCACTGGCTAACAAGGCTAATTGTTTAAATCCTCCTGAAACAGAAAAAATAAAAATCAATGAAGCATAAGTTACTAAGGCCACATGTGGCGTCGCAGACTTAGGATGAACCTTGCCGAGAAACTTTGGGAATAGCCCATCATTTGCACCGGCAAACAATAAGCGTGGCGTGGCAAGTATATCAGCGCTTACTGATCCAAAGCAGGAAATGGCGGCGGTAATCAGCAGGATAGTTGCGCCCGCCGGTCCTACAATTTTTTCCGCCACTGCCGCAAGCGGCGCATCTTTAAAAGTTGCCATGTCAGCACCTAATACGCCCTGGGCAACCGTTTGTAATAATACGTACACCGCGAGGACTGTAATGCCTCCCAGGAAAATACCCATCGGAACAGTACGCCTGGGATTTTTAAATTCACCACTCACACCAAGAGAGGTTTCAAAACCGGCAAAAGCAAAGAACAAGATGAGGGCTGTGTCGCAAAATGTTTTCAGGCCCGGTAAATGTTCCCAATGAAGGTTGCCGGCTTTCACTTTACTGAAGCCAAAAATTATAATACCGAGCAGTGGTAATACTTTTATGACGGTGATCAATTTCACAAAACGAATACCTTGTTTTGCACCCCGCACATTGATAAATATCATAAAACCAATCAGTACAAAAAAGAAAACCGAACGTATTAATGGATCTTTCAACACAGGAAATATTACAGCTAACGAATCAGCAATGATGTTTATCAATGCGGCGCTGCCTAAAACACTCCAGCCAAAAAAGTATAGCCAGTTAATAATATAGGCAGGGAAGCTCCCGAATGCAGCTTCTACATACGCATACGAACCTCCGCTCGTTGTAACGCGGCTCCCGATCTCAGCATAGCAAAGCATAATGGAACCAAGCATAATGCTGCAAAATATATAATTGAATATACCAAAGGTTCCCATTGCAATAGCTACAATGGCGGGCAGTGCAAATATGCCCGCGCCAATGACACCGTTGACAATGGACATGGTAAGTTCCGGTATGCCCACTACGCGTTTTAATCCTTCATCAGTTTTTATTGCCATGTTGGTTAGGTTAGGTTTGATTTAATCAATTTCTAATAAAAATCGTTTCCCGTTTTGTTATCATAGTTTTTAATTTTCTTAAAACCTTATCCCTATTATTAAAAAAATAGCGCTTAAAATAAGTATGGCAATAATGAGTGGTGTAATAAATTTCAGCCATGCTTTGTAGCTTACTTTCACCATTAGCAAAGCAGGAAAAACTGACCCTGTCGGAGAAATCAAAAACATAGTCCCGATGCCGAATAAATAGGAATTCACAATTTCCCGCCCCGGTATATTTACAATGATAGCCAATGCGCCAATGATAGGCATAGTAAGCACAGCCATGCCTGATGATGAACTTACCAGGATGGCAAAGAAAAAATAAAACAACATCACCAGTATTATAAAAATGCCCGGCGAAAAATGCTGCACAATATTAGATGCATAAAAAAGAATAGAATCGCCCACAAGCCCGTCATTCAAAACAATCGTTACACCTCTTGCCAGGCCTACAATTAAAGCAACAGACAATAAACCTTGTGCGCCGGTTACAAATTCACCGACAAATGTTTTTTCATTCATACGGCTTATTATACCAACGAGAATAGACGAACCAAAAAACAACGCAGACATTTCCAGCGTCCACCAGTTAAAAAAAACTATGCCCACAATCATACTGGTAAACGTGAGCAAAAATATCAACAGTAGTAGCTTTGCTTTGGCGCCTAATTTTACAAGAGCACCTTCTGTATGTACTTCAATTTCGAAAGGGGATTTGGTAATGCCATCTATTTTGTAAACGATAGAATTTGTTGGATCTTTTTTTACTTTGGCTGCATACCTGAGAATGTACCACACCAGCATTGTTGTAGAAATAACAAAAAATAGAAGCCGTTCATACAGCCCGTCAATCCAATTAATGCCCGCGGCATTAGACGCTATGATGGCTGAAAAAGGATTGGTAAAACTGGCAATAAATCCCACTGCGGCGCCACCGAAAACAATGGCAAGCGGCACCATCACATCATACGCTGCTGCCATGAAGAGTGGTACCAGCACAGGATAGAATACAATAGACTCTACATCCATTCCGTAAGAACCACCCAGGAAGGAAAAAATAAATGTCAAAATAACAATCAGCAATCTTTCTTTGCCTTTCATTCGCTGCGCTAAATATTTTACGCCTTTGAACATTGCTCCCGTTTTATTGAAAACAGACATAAAGCCACCGATGAATAAAATAAATAAAACAATATCAATGCTGTCTATAATTCCCTTTACAGGCGCCTCGAGGATTGCAACAAAGCCTTGTGGTCTTCGCTGCAGTTGCTGATAAGTGTTGGGAACTGATATGGGCTTGCGTATGTCGCCGTTAATAAATTTTTGCAGTGCAATTTTTATAGAAAGGCTATCTAATGTTTGTTGCGTAAATGGCAATGATACTGCGCCGGATGTAGATGTAATTATAAATGCCTTGTTATTATCAGGAGCTAATTTACTGTACTGCCCGGCGGGCAAAAGCCACGTCCCTATTGCAGCCACGATAATAACCAGCAGCATTAAGGTAAGAGGGTTGGGCAGGTTTTTTGGTTTGGTAATCCTCACGTGTATGTTGGTAATTTGATTAATAATTGTAAATACAAAGTGGCTCAGAGGTGTCAGGCCACTTCAGTGGCCAGACACCTTACTATACCACCTTAATGTACTTCTGCCGTTGTTCTCGTCTTCATTAATTTCGATCAAGAAATTCGAGCACTTTATTTATAAGTGAAACTCTTTTATTGCTAAATGGATGGTCAGTTTCCCATACTTCATAATCAAAATAACTATGATTAACTTTTTTCAATCCTTCTGCTAATGCATCATTCCCCTTGTGTTCATCCAGCATAATAATTTGTTTACCAGCGAGTGCTGCTGCATCGTTTTGCAAATTGTAATAAGAAAGATTTTTAATAACAGGCTCAAATATTTGTTGCGCCGGCGTATTCAGCACAAAATAACTAAGGCCCGATTTTGGATCAGCAGCAATTGAGACCAATTGCTTTTGCGTCACATCTTTCAAATCGCCGTAAATATTCCATGTAGATAAGGCAAAGCCTTTTTTAATACCGGGTAATGCAGCCAATGCTTTTAAACATACCCATCCACCCATGCTATGGCCAAACAGCGCAATATTGCTGGTATCAATATGTAGCGAATCGCTATATTTTTTACAAAATGCAACCAGGTTTATAACGTCCTGAACACAATTCTCAAAGCTGAATTGCCCTTCACTGCCCCACGAGCCGCGGTAGTCAAAGAAAATCACATTCCAGCCATGTGCCCTTACAACTTGCGCCAGGTCAAGGTTTCGCTCATTGCCCGGAAAGCCATGCAGCAATAATAACGTTGGATGTTTTTGCGCACCATTTGGCTTATATATGTAGCCGGCAATTAATGATTTACCCGATGGTATAAACAGCTCCGTTGCACCCGCAGGAGAATTTTTATCCCACGTAATATCTTTTAAAACAATAGAATCAGGTTGCGCAAAAGATGTAAGCGTAGTGAAACAGCAACATAAGTTTATAAAAAAGAAAGCTGTTTTTTTTATCATAAAATTTTTATTTTTTATATCCTGCTCCTTTTAAAAATCTGCCGGGTGAGGCGCCGGTAGGTTCATTATTCTTTAATACCTGCATACCATTTATAAACACATCGCTTACGCCTGTTGCATATTGATGTGGCTTTTGAAATGTAGCATGGTCCTCCACTCTATCTGCATCGAAAATCACAATGTCTGCATAGTTGCCCACTTTAAGTTCCCCACGCTTTTGCAGTTTCAAATGCGTGGCAGGAAGTTTAGCCAGTTTATAGATTGCCTGTTGTAATGGCATAAGCTTTTCATCACGGGAATATTTTCCTATCACCCTTGCAAAATTTCCATAAGCACGGGGATGCGCATTTGACTTTAAGAAAACGCCTTCAGGAGTATAGGAAGCTTCATCGCTTCCAAAGCTTACCCACGGCAAAATAATTTCCTTCTTAATATTATTCTCATCCATTAAAAAATAAGCAACACCTACCCTGGTACTGTCCTGAATTATTAAATCCATAGCGGTTTCTTCCGGGGAGGTGCCACGCATTTTAGCTACTTCCGTCAATGTTTTGCCGGTAAATTTTTTTAAAGAATCCTGTTTAAAAGCAAGCAGCAAAATATTATCAGGGCTGCCGGAACCATAGTATAAATTTTCCCAGTTGTTTGCATTGGTATGCATCGCTGCTATCATTTGCTTTCTTATAACGGGATCCTGTAAACGCTCTCTTAATTTTCCGAAACCACCATCTTGTAAAGTAGGCGGAAAACAGGACGTTAAGCCGGTTGCTGCTGCTGTGTAAGTGTACATGTCGGCAGTGATATCAATGCCTTGCTTACGGGCATTCTCAACGATTTGTATTACGCTGTCCATTTTGTTCCAGTTGTCTTTACCCGCCGCTTTTAAGTGACATATCTCTACGGGTATATTGGCTTCTTTTGCAATAGTGATAATTTCATTAATAGCAGGTATCAGCTGATTCCCTTCGCTACGGATATGGCTGATATAAGTGCCACCATACTTTGATGCTTCTTTTGCGAGTTCAACCAATTCACTTGTCTTTGCAAAATTATCCGGCGGATAAATAAGTGCGCAGGTAAGGCCCAATGCGCCTTCCTGCATCGCTGTATCTACTAAAATTTTCATGCTGTCAAGCTGTTGTGCAGTAGGAGTCTTGTCATCCTCTCCGATTACATATTGCCTTATTGTACCTGCTCCTACAAACGAAGCAATGTTGCAAGAGATGCCTTTATGCTCCAGCGTATACATGTATTCGCCCAATGTGTTCCATGTTACAGGATACTTTATATCGCCCTGGCCCTTTTGTAGTTGCTCTTTCATTTGCGCATTCAGGGGGCCAAAGCTTAACTCTGTAAATATTTCTGTAGTGACACCTTGACGTATATCACTCTGCGCACGGCCATCCTGGAAGAGTGATTCTTCAGAATGCCCCATCATGTTGATGAAGCCCGGCGCTACTGCTTTCCCCCCGGCATCTATTTCATTTTTTGCAGATGCATTTTTTAAATCGCCAATAAAAGCAATCGTATCTGCATTAATAGCAATGTCAGCTTTATAAGGTTTTTCTCCATTGCCATCATAGATCATTCCATTGCGAATGATGGTATCATATTTTTGTTGCTGGCTACATGACGCAATTCCAACGATTAAAAAAAGCGATATATATTTCATACTTGTTTGTTTTGGTTTTTATGAAATTTATTTATTGGAATAAGCCTGGTGATTTTTGTTGCCATATAAAATTTTTAATAGTTTTTTATTTTGCTTCATTTGCTTTTAATATCCTTAAAAAATTACCACCCAAAATTTTATAAATATCTTTTTTGCTGTACCCTTTTTCCACCAATGCTTTTGTAATTAACGGGTAAGAAGTAACATCATCTAATTGCTCCGGTGTAAGGTTAATACCATCAAAGTCAGAGCCAAGGCCAACATAATCAACACCGACTAAATTGATGATATAAACAATATGGTCAATAAGCATGGAAAGTGGCGGCCGCATGCTTTGTGCTTCGCCGGCATACTTATGATAGATGGAATCCATGGCATAAAACTCACCCAATTCACTCTTTGAAAGTGAATCATATTCTGCTTTATGTTCTTTAAAAAAAGCGTTTTCTTTTTTACCAAAAGTGCTGTCAATGAAACCCGGATTAAAATTTACCTGGATTACGCCACCGTTTTTCGCGATCGCTTTTATCTGGTCGTCTTTCAGATTGCGCCTGTTGGGAGTAAGAGTATATACCGAACTATGCGACGCGATAATAGGTTTATTCGTTGTTGCTATTACATCCCAAAAAGTTTGATCACCGGCATGACTAACGTCAACGATCATCCCAAGTTGATTCATGCGATGTACCACTTGTTTACCAAATTTTGTAAGGCCCTTTTTACCTTCTGAGTTTAAAGCCCCTCCTTTGGAGGGGTTTGGGGAGGCCTCATCTGCTGCACTTGTAGCCCACGATGGAGCGATGTTATGTGTTAAGGTTAAATATCTTGCACCACGGCTATAGAGTGAATCCAGTTTATCCAAATCATCTTCTATCATGTGGCCACCTTCCACGCCAAACATGGCGGCGATCTTATGTTGCTTCACTACTTTTATTAGTTCTGCATAATTTTTCACCTCTACTATTTTACCAGGATTGCGTTCAGCAACAGCATCCAGGCTATCCATTTCCCTGTTAGCATAAGCAAAAGGATTTTTTACATCTCCATCACAATACACAGAAAAAATTTGTACATCTAAACCACCGCGTTTCCACCTCGCTAAATCGCTATGCGTTATCCCCGTTAAATCTTTATCGAACGAGATTCCCCTATCAGCGGCCTTCATAAGAATATCGTTGTGAGTATCTACAACAATTGCTTTGCGATGTATTTTTTCAAAAGATTGTGCATGCAATTGCTGGATAAACAAAACGCCAAGAATTAATAATTTTACCTTCATTTTTTTCTTTTAAAGTAACCGAATATTTTTATTTGCCAGCATTCCATTCGTTATTTTTTCTATCTACATCGGGTAATACATTTTTAGGATCAAGTATTATTTTACTGAGTTTGGTTGTAGATGAATATTTAAAAGTCCAGGTGCCGCCACGCTGCCATATTTCTACAGGTAATTGCATCGTTTCCACTTCACCGTTAGTTTGAATGACTTTCACTATTACTGGCAAAATCATTTTTTCTTTGTTGGTGATGGTGATCAGTGCTCCTTTGGATGGATCACTACCTACATAAGTTACATCAGTTACTGCCTGGTCAAATTTCCAGGTCGTAAAAAACCATTCTTTCCAAAACCAGTTCAGGTCTTCGCCGGCTGCATTATTTATGCAATGAAAAAAGTCGTATGGAGTTGGATGTTTAAATGCCCAGGCTTCGGTGTATTTTCTGAAGGCATAATCAAAACGTTCTTTTCCTACAACCACAGTGCGCAGCAGGTTAAGGCCATAAGCCGTTTTGCCATAGAACTGGTAATGTTGTTCCTCATTCATCGCATCAGACACTGTCATCAACGGATCTTTGTATTGCATGAATTGGTTGTAATCGCGTGAAGCAAAAAAGCCTTTATCAAAATAGGACGGATCGGTTTGATATTCGCCTTTGTTAAACAGATCGTTTGCTATATAATTTATGTAAGTATTAAAACCCTCATCCTGCCACATGTATCTTCTTTCATTGCTGCCCACAATCATGGGATACCAGTTATGCCCGATTTCATGAGCTATCAAAAACCACAGACGGGCTTTTGTTTCTTTATAATTATTAAAGATCATCCCGGGATATTCCATACCGGCCGTGATACCGGCATTGCTCACTGCAACATTCCATGGATATTCAAAAAAGTTTTTAG
>JBDTSD010000135.1:0-11875 GCA_039931355.1 Ginsengibacter sp. | reverse complement strand
ATTGATTGCGGTTCTGTTTTGGAAGAGGTTACACCTTTTTTGCAGGCGGAAAAATAAAAATGAAAGCGGAAAGAATAAATACACTTTTCATGGATTGCCTGACACCTTTATTGGTCCAGGTACTTCGCATCTCAATGCCAGATGCTTTGTAATTCTATATATTCTATCTTTTGAAATAAAATCTCTTTTGGCGTCTCTATTTTTATTTGATCGTAAGGCTTCCCGGGGAAAAATATTTCCGTCATAACGGATAGTCCATCATCTGCAAATAATTCTACCGAGCTTTCATCTATTACCAATGAAAGATCCATGCTGACGCTTTTTGAAAACCTGGGTGCGAAATGTTTTGCTGCGAATTCTTTATTGAAATCAGCTTTACCCGCCATTGTTCTGTCAATAAAATATTGATTCGTTTTTTTATCATAGCCAATGAGCAATTTTTCTCCTGATGCATTAGATAGGCTGATAGTAAAATCTTCAATTGTTTTTACCTGCAGGTTTATTCTACATGGAACTTTGAATTGATTCGTAAGGTCATGCAGATCCGAAGAATGATCTACTTTATAATTTTCTTTTATGACATGGTCATTTTGAATTTTACTAAGCTCAGCCACCGGTTCAGAAGCAACGTACATTTTACCATCCGCTTCTTTTATTTTTAATTCCCTTGGTATCGTCATTGCGCTTCTCCACTTCACCGTAGGAACCTGGTTTGCATACAACCAGTTACTCATCCATCCGAGGAAAATTTTTCTATCCCCTGTATTGCTCCAGGTTATACCGGCATATTCATCAGGCCCATAGTCCAGCCATTTGGTTTCTGTGCTGTTTGGTATAAATTTATTTCCATCAAAATCTCCCAGGAAATATTGTGTTGCCGAACCTTTATTCGGACCCCCGGGATTAATATTAACAACCAGTACCCAAATCTTTTTGCCGTTATGATTTAAGGTAAAAAGATCAGGACATTCCCACACGCCACCATGTGCTCCGAGGTCATTTCCGAACTCACTCTCCCTTTTCCAGTTTTTTAAATCTGCCGAAGAAAAAAAAGTAATCCTGTCTTTTGTTGCAAGTGTCATCATCCATTTTTTACCCGGCTCGTACCACATCACCTTGGGATCCCGAAAGTCTGTGATGCCGGGATTTTTCAAAACAGGGTTGCCGGAATATTTTGTCCAGGTTTTTCCTTCATCCAGGCTAAAAGCAATGCTTTGATTTTGAAAAGTATTGCTTCCTGATTTTTCTCCAACAGGATCATGGTGTGTAAAAATAGCTACCAGCGGTACCTTGCCATCTTTACCAAACCCAGAAGTATTGTTGACATCTACGACAGCGCTTCCTGAAAAAATATAACCAAGGCTATCAGGATATAATGCTGTAGGTTGTTGTTCCCAATGCACCACATCCGTACTGGTGGCATGCCCCCAGTGCATTGGCCCCCAAACGGTGCTATCAGGATAATACTGGTAGAACAAATGGTACTTGCCCTTGAAATACACCATTCCATTTGGATCATTCATCCAGCCGGTTTTTGGAGAGAAATGAACTTGCGGCCGGTAGGGTTCATTATATGTGCTGTCGCTTTGAGCAATACAGAAATTATATAAAACAAGAAGTGTAAAAAACGGGCTGAGAATTTTCATAATTATTTATAGGTTGAGTATTTCTTTAACAAGTTTTTCAGGCTTATCAAGAGGTGAAAGAATTTTTTTTAGCTGCATATTTTTATCATACAGAATTATGCATGGAAATTTTTGAACGTTATAATATTTCTGCACAATAAATGAATAACCCTCTGTTCCAATTTTAATAAAACCTGTTGATGAAATGTGATGTATTGAATCAAATGATTTTATTTCTGACATAGGCACAAAACTGACCATTATAATTTGTTTCTGCTGCAATTCTTTTGCATGCTTCATCAGCTCGCCAGTAAGAGCTTTGCAATGATCGCACGTCGGCGAAAAATAAATTAATACAGTTGGCGTATTTTTTTTAAGTTCTCTATATGTATAAGTTGTTCCATTCAACAATGTGATTTTAAAAGGTGCAATACCTGTATTGTTTTGTTGCGAAAAAACAGTTGCACAAATGCAAAATGAAAACAGAATATTTATAACTCTCTTGTTCATTTAATATATTTTATTCTCCAATACTATTATGTTTTGTAGTGACATAAAATTATCATTCTGTTATTTCCATATCGAATCAAGCATCCATGCCTTAAAATTTTGTACGCTTGATTTTCCGTCGCCGAAAAATGTTATTCCTGTTTGTGCGGATGATGGAAAAGTTGTACAGCTCATTGTTATTTCACCATCGTTTGCAAATACCTCAACGGATGAGGCGTCAACAAAAATATGCAGTGTAAGCTTATCATTTTTCAATACTAAAGGCGCTGAAACTTTTATAGGAAATTTTTTATTAAAAACGGAATCAGTTGTAAAATCAGAGCATTTTGTACGGTCTATAAAAAGTCGTTGCCTGCTTTTATCATAACCGATAATTAATTTTCTTTCTTCACCAACTAATACATTTAAACCAACAATAGTTGCATTACCCATATCAATAGTTGTTTCCAGTTCATAAGTATTTTGTTTGGGTTGAAATTCATTAACAACAAATGTTTTATTAAACTGTTTATTGCTGAACTGTACCGAATCTTTACGCAGTATTTTTAATGCTTCAATTGGTGACTGCACCAGTCGCACACCTTGCTTAAATGTTTTCAAACACACATTTCTTGGTATAGTTTCAAAGCCTTTACCCCATTTTGAAGGAACATTGCCTGCATAACTCCAGTTGCCCATCCATGCAAGCATTATTATATTTTTATCTGCCGAATCATCTATGTTGCGCCATGTACGGGCTGCATAATAATCGGCGCCGTAATCAATCCACAAAGCATCATCCTGTTTTTTATTTTGTTCAATAGTTTGCGCATCCGGTATAAATTTTTCACCTTCAAAATCACCTAAAAAATATTGCATGCGGTTAGGTCCCTGGCCAATCGTCAATACCCACTTTTTATTTGATGCATCATCATCAACCGGCAACTGAAAAAAATCAGGCACTTCCCAATCATTATCATGCGCAGCCATCGGACCAAACTCACTTAAATATTTCCATTGCTTTAAATCAGGCGATGCGTAAAAGCTTACCTTATGCAAATGCGGATGCGTTACAATCATTATCCATTGCTGCTCCGGGGCATACCAAAACACCTGCGGATCACGAAAAGAATTACTCTTTATATCAAGTACCGGATTGTTTTTATAGTAATTAAAAATTGTATCATTATTACTGTAAGAAATTGCCTGGTATTCCGGCACGTTATCATTTTTATGCGCCGTGTAAACAGCAATCATTGTACTGTCACCAAAGCCTGCGGTATTGTTTTTGTCCACTACCACAGAACCGGAGAAATAATGAAATGAATTATCGCCGCCTTTCATCGGGTAAGGCAATTCCTTCCAGTGAATTAAATCACTACTCACTGCATGCCCCCACCAGAATAAATGATACAAACCCTTCCATTTTACCAAACCATCGGGATCGCCAATCCAGCTTTTCTGAGGACTAAAATGGTATTGCGGACGATATTTTTCATTGTATTGAGCGTAAGAATTTGCTGATAAAAAAACAATAAATGAAAATAAAATTACATGCCTCATCTCCGTTTATTTTTTTGCTATGCTATAATGAATGATCTGTATTGTGTACTGAGTTCCAGTAAGGCTATTAAGCTTCGTTGTGTCTCCAAAGGAGTCCTATGGACACTCACCTGTGCCGGCGTAATGCTATTCAGCAAATGCCAATTCTTTCTTATAGGTTGTATAACTTTATATCTTTAAACTCTACGCTTCCGTTTGAAAAGAATCCCCATAATTTATTATTCAAACTGTATATTCTTGAAGTGAGCGCTACCTTATCATCAACATATACAACACATACAGAGCCATCAATAATTATTTTTAACTGGTAATCTTTACCTGGTTCGAGCCTGAAATTTATTTGTCCATCCGTGCTAACTGTACTGTTGTTTACAGCGAAACCTGAAACAATATCATCACCTTCACTGAAATTTATTTTATAATAGCTTGTATTATCTGCTGCCTTATCCATGCCGAATAAAATGCCAAAAACTGCGCCTGCTTGTATGTTGCTGATGGTTGCGGTTATTTTACGATCGCCGGCAATCCGGTCGTAGGTTACAAAAGCCTCCCTGCCGCTTCCAGGAAAAGTAATATTGTTAACATTATAATTTACATCCTGCTGCTTTAAAACGAGGTTTAATGGTTGTTCATTCATAAACGCGTGATCAATATTTGCTGGCACCGTTACATTCAAACTACCGTCGCTGTTTTGTGTGAGCTGATGCACAATAAGGTTGCCGCCAAAATCTCTTGAACCCATATCGGATGAGCCGCTTTTTGTTGCACACCATCCAAACAAATAATGATTGGTACCATCTGTGGCAATTTTTGAAGCATACATATAGTCGCCGTCAAATTTATCATTAACAGGTGTTGTCCATGGTCCTGATGAAGATGTTGCCATACGATATCTTGTTACATTTTCAACACTGTTTTCAGAAAAAATCAAATACCAGAAGCTGCCCCATTTAATCATCTCCGGTGTTTCGGGAACTTTATAATCGCTTATTGTGTAAGCCGGATTTTGTAAAACCCAGTTATTGGTTGCGGGGTCTTTTGTTGTATATAACATCACCGTTGCATTACCGTTTTGCTGCCCGCCAACAAGCATCCAATACTCATTTTTTTCGTCATTGAAAAAAACATAAGGGTCTCTGAATTCCCATTGACTATAGCCATTCGTTGTTTCTGGTTTTATAATGAATGACGCTTGCTTTTGCCAGTTGGTTAAATCACTACTTGTTGCCAACAAAATATTGTCCCTAAACTTACCGCCATTGCCATTAAAGTTTGGATTGAAGCCTGAATAATAAGCATAGTAAGTACTATTCACTTTTACAATTGAACCTGTTCCCAATGCCAAATCATAATCGCTGCTGGCGCCGTAAGGTATTTGCACGCCATTATACGTATAGTCGGTTAAATCTTTTGTAGTGAATTTACTCCAGGGATGAAAGCCTGTCGCGCCATCTCTCGCATCGTGCAGGTAAAAAACATGAAAGCTGTCGCCATCATAATATGGCATTACATCACCCACATAACCGGCAGGCGTATAATGCGGGCTTGCACCGCCAGACCATTTTGCAGGAGGCGCAGGATAAATGTTAGCTGCGCCGTTTACTTCCGCAGGCGTTACAACACTATCATGATCTTTATTACATGCCGTGAGGAATGTGCAGCTTATAAATAATAGTTTAAAAATATTTTTCTTCATATCACTTGTTATACAATTAATAAATTTTCAATTATTGCTTCTTTAAATATTCAATAGCGTTTTGCGTAAGCTTCTTAACGTTTGATAAAAAACTGTTTGCAGGACCTGCTGCACCGGTTGCAGGATTTGGCTCTGCATACCAGTCATAACTGCCGGGTGTTACTACAATGGTTGCACCATTGGTTGCACCTTTAGGAAACTCTGCAATCGTAATGTTTGAGTTCGTGTTATCGCTTCCATCAGGTCCGGCTAAATCAATACCACCCGTTTGACTTCTCCAACCTGCTGCATCGCCATAACCACCCCATTCATCTACTTTCCACCAACCAACGTGATTTAAACGAAAAGCATTTTTATCTAACAAATACACCACAGGATAGCTTTTATCAGCAGCAAGAGGCAAGCCCGCAAAAATTGGATGTGATGCCTGGGTTGGGCTTATTGAAACACCCCAGTTACTGTTGCCATCCTGCCTTTGATTTCCGTAAGAATCCCCAAACACATTGTTAGGTCCTTTGCCCGCAGGCACGATGCCTAATGCGTCAACCCAACGTGCAGCAAATGTTGTAAGTAAAAGATTGCCGCCGTTATTGCGATAAGCTTCCATTGCAGCAATCACATTTGCATCGTACGCTATGTTGGGCAATGTTTGCGTTTCATCTTCATGCCACCATATCACACTGTATTTTGAAAGATCTGTTGTACCGTTTTGTATAGATGTTAACGATACGTATTCTGCTTTTGCATATATAGTAAACAGCCAGTCTGCAGCAGCTTTTTCATCAGCATTTGTTATCTGGTCTTTCGTATCATAATTTCCGATGAATGCAACAGGCTTATCTGCATTGGCATCAATTGCAGTGACCGTATAATTAACCGATGCTATTGCTGTTTTTACAGTGAACGTAACCGGGTTTGTAAAATCAACCGTGCTGCCGCTTGCAGGTGTTATCGTTGCACCAGCAGCTAATTTTATATCAACATTTACTTTGGTTAAATCACTGCCCGCAGGCACAATCACTTTTATGGTGCGTGCACTTTCATCAATCGCTCCGGTATCACCTTCAGCTTTAAATAAAAGTATTGCAGGCGTTTCAACCGCACTAACAACATAATCTTTATAAATATTGCCGTTGATAACACGGTACTGAACAGGATTTTTAAGACTAACGGCAGCACCGGATGCAGGAGAAACCGTTGCACCTTGCGGCAATGTAATTGTCGGCATTACTTTGGTAAAATCTGTTCCGAACGGCAGGCTGATAGCAATAGTGCCATCTGTTGTATCAATAGATGCAGTTGCTGAATCAACTTTGAACGAACTGATGTTTACATCGCCATCCAGATTTAGCGACATGCCCGCATTATCCTTTTTACAAGAAAAGACAAACAGCATAAACACTGATGCGAGTATAAGAACGATTGAATTATATTTTTTCATGATGATGATCAATTATTTGATTACTTAATTTTTAGATGAATTTTTAATAGCCGATATTTTGCTTGTAAACACCACGACTGAAATTGATTTGGTTTTGCGGTATTGGCAAGTATTCATTTTTATTTTTAGTGAAATGTGCGCTGTTTAAAAATGGAAACTTTACTTTTTCTGTATTGAAATAATTATTGAGCACAACATCTGCAATACCCCATCGTACCAAATCAAAAAAGCGCTGATTCTCCTGGCCTAATTCTAATCGTCTTTCAAAGCGCAAAGCCTTGCGTGCCGTTCCCTGGTCCCATGTAATATTAACGCCCGGCTGATACAAGCCTACTTTAAATTTATCTTCATCATTACCGTTTGCATCTTTTAATAAGGCTGTGCTTTTTGCAGCTCTTGCACGCACATCGTTAATCAATGGCAACGCTTCATCCTGCCTTCCCAGTTCAATTAGCGCTTCTGCTTTCATTAATAAAATTTCTGCGAAGCGCATTTGAATTTTATTTTTCGAATTAGGAAAGAAAGGTGGCGTTGGCACAAAACAATCGCAATCAGGCGACACGTTTTCTTTCATGGAATTATAATAACCGTACACACCCGGATTGCGGCTCCAGCTTTGTTTAACAATATGTGCAGGTTCATATTTCCAGTTATGGTCAGGAATAGAAACCGTGTGGTCTAAACGCGGGTCAACATAATCATTTGATAAATCAACATCTTTATCATTAAAATTATCAAGCAATGGCAAACCATTTGCATCAACTCGAAACGCATTTACGAAGTTCTGGCTGGGCTTATGGAAATCGCAACATCCCAAACCCTGCGGCACACTTAATGCGTCTCCTTCATTCACTCTTCCATATAAGGTTCCGTCATCTCTTGAAAACTGAATAGCAAACATGCTTTCAGGTCCGTTCTCATATTCTTCCGGCAAAAAATTATATCCATAATCATTTTCCAAATGAAACTGCGAATTAATTGCCTGGTCACATGCATTAACTGCTTCCTGCATTTTCTGCGCATCAACACCGGTTACATTATGCGAATCATCCTGCTTAAAACCCTGGTACAATTTTGTTTTAGCTAAAAAGCCATACGCTGCTGCTTTGACTGGTCTGCCTGCATCGGGTTGTGTTGCCGGCAAGTTATCTGCAGCAAACTGAAAATCACCCGCAATTTTTTCCCACAAACTATCACTGCTTAAACCAACGTTGGAAACAGTTGCATAATCCTCTGTGGGCATCGTTTCATCTATGTAAGGAACATGATTAAACAATTCCTTCAGCATAAAATAATAGAAGCCACGCAGGAAACGCATTTCAGCAGTGCGTTTGGTTTTCATTGGGTAAACGCCTTCATCAATATTATCCAAATAACCTAATGCTGTATTGGTTCTTGAAATACCAACATAAATACGGTACCACAATCCATCTATCGGCCATAGATCAGGCCGGGTATTGGTAAATGTTTCCATAAAGTGAAACTCCTGCCCGTCGCCTTCATCGCGACCGCCCTTATATGCATCATCAGAACGCACATCGCCATACTCAAAAAGGCTGAACGACACATTAATATCGCCATTGCCCAATTCAGAATAAGCGGCAATTACAAAGTTGTCAATGTTGTCCGGGGTGGCAACCTGCTCGGGGCTTAACACACCTTGCGGCGCAATATCCAATTGTTTTTTGCAACTGCTGAACCCAATTGCCGCCATGCAGAGAAGAAGAAATATTTTTTTCATTGATAGATAATTAAATTATTAATAATTATAAAGTAATAGATACACCGGCAGTTGCAACAACGGGATTGGGGTAGCCATAAGAAGGACTTTCTGGGTCAATGCCTGTGAATGATTTGCTTTTATACAAGAGCAATAAATTATCGCTCCCGATATACGCACGCAACTTCTGTATTTTCCATCTTGATAATAATGATTGCGGCAGATTGTAACCTAATTGCGCATTGCGGATTTTTAAGTAAGAGCCTTTCTCAATAAAGTAGGTTGAAAAGCGGCTTTCAAAATTGTCGTCTGTCGCTGTTAATGCAGGAATATCGGAATTTGGATTTTGGGGTGTCCATGCGCCTAACACACGGCTGCCTTTATTGGAGCCTGTTTGTGAAACACTCCAGAAATCCGTGTTGTATTTCACATCATTAATTACATCAATGCCCTGCACACCTTGTAAGAAAACAGAGAAGTCAAAGTTTTTATATTGCAGTGCCAACGTAAATCCGTACATAAAATCAGGATGCGGAACACCAATCCAGGTGCGGTCGTTATCATCAATCAGGCCATCGTCATTAATGTCTTTATAACGTATTCTTCCCAAACCTTTGCTTTGCTGTGTTGCAGATTCATCAACTTCTTTTTGTGTTTTGAATAAACCATCAGCCACATAACCATAATAAGAGTTAAGAGGTCTGCCGAGAATGTTATCGTTAATACCATTGCCACCATAATTGTTTACAACAGATTGCGGCAAGGCAGTAATACGGTTTCTATAAGTTGAAAAATTTCCCGAAAGTTCGTAATCGAGTTTACCAATTTGACTGTTGTAACCAACCGTTAACTCCCATCCTTTATTTTCCATTGATGCGCCGTTCACATATTGGCCGCCGCCTTCGCCTAACACGGCGAGGTATGGTGGAAATACCAAAATATCTTTTGTATTCTTTACATAATATTCCGCACTACCGGTAACTCTTTGATTGAAGAAACCGAAGTCAATTCCATAATTGCTCATGGAGCTTGCTTCCCATTTTAAATTTTCGTTGCCACGCTGTGTAATGCGGTAACCCGATGGCAGTGTACCCGAATTGGCCCCGGCAATATCATACGCAGTTCCTGTGGTTGGTCCATTCAATGGATTGCCGCCTGCATAATCTGTAACATACAAAGTGTATGCAGCAACATTGCTAATATCCTGATTGCCGGTTTGTCCCCAGCCATAACGCAGTTTTAAATCGCTGATGAAAGAAGGATCAATATTTCTTTTGAAGAAATCTTCTTTACTTAAACGCCAACCCAATGAGAATGCAGGAAATGTTCCAAAGCGGTTATTGGCGCCGAACCTGGATGAACCATCACGGCGAATGGTGAATGAAGCAAGATATTTATTATCATAAGTATAATTTACTTTTCCGAAGTAAGACATTAATGCATTCTTTGCTGCGCCGCCGCCATTGTCTTTTGTTCCGGTACCTGCATCAAGATAAGTATAGTCAGCATTTTCTATTGCATAATCTTCACGGCTTGCAAAAAATGACTGGTCATCTTCTTTATAAAACTCCGTACCTATAACGGCATTGATTAAATGTTTGCCAATTGTTTGTTTATAGTTTAATGTATTCGTCCAGTCTAATTTGGTATTGTTTGAAAAATTCATCGTAAGCTTGTTCACATCATTCACCAAATAACCTGACTGGTATGTTTTCTGAAAATTGCTGAGCGTATAATTTCCATAATCAAGTCCAATGCTGGTGCGTAAATTCAAGCCTTTTACAATCATCAAATCAGCATAAGCATTTCCAAAAATGCGCAGGTAATGATATTTGTTTTGCTGATTATCTTCCAATAAGCGTACGGGATTCTGACGGTCATTCATGCCGCCAACCGGCCCACCCCAGCCTACTCCGTCAATTGTATGCACCGGCACGATGGGCAATGCCTGTAAAGAAAGATTTAATATGTTGTTAGCATCTGCGGCAACTTCCATTGTTCTGTTGATGGTGAAATTTTCACCAATGTTCAGTCTTCCACCCATCAGTTTATAGTTGGCATTCATGCGGCCTGATATGCGGTTGAAGCCGGTAGTTTTTAATAAACCTTTGTTATCAAAATAACCTAATGAAAAAAGATAATTGCCTTTTTCCGTTCCGTTGGAAACTGAAAGATTATACGATTGAATAACGCCGGGTTGCGAAATCTTATTAAACCAATCTGTATTGGATGTTTTTAAAGTTCTGTTCGCATCTAAATATTCAGGCAATAATATTTTATCTAAAACAGGTACACCGTTATCATCAACATGCCAGTTAAAACGATAAGCAATGTTGTTTATATTCGGGTTTCTGCCGGTGTTTACCGCAGCCTGCCAGTAAGCCTGCCCATAACCACCCGCGTTTAAGAGCTTTGGATTAGTAGCATAAAATTGTGATGAGCCATACGCATCTGCAGTAACCTGCATTCTGCCATACTTGCCTTGTTTAGTTGTAATGATAATAACACCATTGGCAGCCCGCGAACCATAAATGCTGGCAGCCGATGCATCTTTCAACACCTGCATGCTTTCGATGTCGTTCGAATTTAATTCCTGCATACCTGCTTTGGTAGGCACACCATCAATAATAAAAAGAGGATCGTTATCATTTAATGTGCCGACACCGCGAATGCGTATTGTTGCAGGTGCACTAGGCGAGCCATTGGATGTTATGTAAACACCGGCAACCTGACCCTGCAATGCTTTCATAGGATTGGCAACAGCCTGTTTTTTTAAATCGCCTACATTTACAATAGAGACTGCCCCGGTAAGGTCTGCTTTCTTTTGGGTTTGATAACCGGTAACAACAACCTGCTCTAAATCGTTTACACTTTGTGTGAGCTCGACGTTTATATCGCCGGATGCAGGCACTATAACATTTGCCGTTTGATTGCCCACATAACTAAATGTAAGCTGCTCTCCTACACTTGCACTAATGCTGAAGCGACCAATGCTGTCGGTGATAACCGCTTGTGTCTTTGATTTTACAGTTGCGCCTTGCAAAGGAGTTTGCGTTCCCTTCGCTGTTACAGTTCCGGTCACTTTTTTTTGCTGTGCAAATGTTTCCGCTGAAAAAAACAAGATGATTAGCAATAGCCATGTTTTCATGTGTATTTTTTTAATTTCAATGCTTAATATAATTCGTCATAAAATTTTCATCGGCATCTGTATGATTTACCTCAAACTTTATGGCTTCCTTCATATTCGTTGTTTAAAATTTCAATTGTCTTTGGGGAAAATTCCCGTTTGATTTATATCGCTTGTAGTGTAATTAGGGCATGCACCTTTGCATGTAGCTATG
>JBDTSD010000134.1:0-11991 GCA_039931355.1 Ginsengibacter sp. | reverse complement strand
CCCTCTTTAATAATGCGGATAAAAAAGAAATCAGTTTATATGATGAAATTGAAACTTGTAAGTTTTATCTTCAGTTAGAAGCAATGCGGTTTGATGCAGCTTTTAATTATACCATAGACACCGATCCCGAAATAGACTTAAAATCTGTAAATATTCCGGCGCTTATTATTCAACCATTTATTGAAAATGCGATCTGGCATGGGATTGTGCCGGGAGGCGCCGGTGGAAATATCCGGCTGGATGTAGAAAGAAATAATGGTTATGTGGAGATCATTGTGGAAGATGATGGCATTGGAAGAGAAGTATCTCAAAAGAATAAATCGAATACCGGTCTTACGCACGATTCCAAAGGAGTAAACCTTACTCAATCAAGGCTTGAATTAGACAACCTCCTCAAACAAAGGAATGCAAAAATTGAAATAATTGACAAGAAAGACGAGACGGGTAATGCCCTGGGAACAAAAGTTATTATCAAAATCCAGGAGGAGACATAATGATACGTTCCATAATTATTGATGACAAACAACATTGTATAAAGTCTCTGTTGAAAGACATTCAACGGCATTGCCATTCGGTAGAAATTATAGAAGGATAAGCTATGGAATAACGGTTGAGGACACCCTGCAGGAGAAAGGATAATCCTTTTGTCACTATAATCTCCTCTACTAAGCTAATCTCCTTTATAAAATAAATCAATGGGGTATTTGCAATTAGATATTCTGACTTGGCATTTATGCCAAATTCATTGGCAGTATGCACAGGCAAGGTTCGCATTTTTTGAAATAGGGTTTAATGTTTCAAAGGACAAGTAGTTTCGGCAGAGACCATAGGAGTAAACCGGTGATTCACCAAGTCATCCGAACCAATTACAAATACGTTCGGGCAAGTGGTCGCAGACGGTATTTTTATGGCAAAAAGAATAGTTAATTTTAGAAGATGAAAACGGATCCTTTAAAATATTCATTTGTGATCCTTTCCATATTTATACAATCTATTACTGCGTTCACACAAACTGCCGGTAACTTAACACGGCCGGTTTTCCGCCAGGTAAGCTATCCTTTTTTACCCTCCATCACCTCGAAGTATTTTTTCTTTTCTGAGGATGGCTTGATGTGGTTTTCGTCTGCAAGAGGGCTTACTTCATTTGATGGTTCCGGGATAATTTATCAATCCTCCTTTCAACAAACAAATGAATATGAATTGACCAATATTAATTGTATTGCAGAGGATAGGGAGCACAACCTTTATATCGGCACAAGAATGGCTCTGTTATATTTCGACAGAAAGAAAAAAAGTTTTTCACCGCTTGAATATACTTTCAGAGATACAAAAAAAAGCGAAGAGACAGGCAGCGTCTCCTTGTACATAGATGATAATGGTTTGGTATATTCAGGCAGCATCTCCCGGGGGCTGATTATTTATGATCCTGCGAAAAAAGAAATGCAACATGTAAACCTGGATACTGGAAAGCCTGATAGCTGGGAGGATCGGATTAATAACACAGTAATATGTTTCGCTATTCATGCAATAGACAGATCCAGGCTCTGGATCGGAAGCTACAACGGAATATATCTTTTCAACAAGCGTGACAGAACACTGAGCAAAAACTTTAAAATAACTACTCCTCAATTTAATGTTGCCGGAGAGGAAAGAGGATTCTATGATATACAAAAAATGGATGTTGCAGACGACTCTACCATCTGGTTCAATATTTGGTCCGGGGGCTTTGCCAGCTATTCCATCCACTCCGGGAAAGTGGTGATCTATGGACAGGAAGATGTATTGTTAAAAGGGAAAGGGGTTCCACTGTATGTAATTCCCTCCTTTGTTAAACTTGACCCGGGATACTATTTGGTTGCCACCAATTCGGGTAGTGGCCATTGCAGTATTTTTAATACAAAAACAAAATCCTTTCACTTCCTGGATATTGTCCCGGATCCGCAGGCTCATGACAGGGTAACTTTTTGCGGGCAGGACCGGCGAGGTAATATATGGGTTTTACGGAACGGTTTATTATACGTCAGCATTCCGGAATACAGCCGCTTGCAAAATGTGAGCATTCGGAAACAAAAAGATTTATATCTCTGGCATAATTATGAAATGCGGGGGGTCTATTTTGACAAGGCTGCTCAGTTATATTATTTTGCTGTTCGCTATTCAGACGGTATTTACGTTCTTGATACCAATTTTAAATTCCTTCGTGTAATACCCGGTACTTTATGCAACAACAAATATGCACGTAACGAAAGCTGCGCTGATAAAATCACCAAAGATGGCAGCGGCCGCCTATGGGCTACCGGTTGGCAAACCTATATTATGCTGCCGGGTCAAAAACAATTTGATCTTGCCGGCCGTGTATTTCCACGCCTGGAATGGATTAATAGAATGGGTGAGTTTTTTGATTTATTAACTACCCGGAACGGGGATATTTTGCTAAGAGATGCGGGAGCGGGAAATGTATATCTTATCAATCACAAAACACTCCTGGTTGATACGATTAAAATTCCCCGATTTAATAATCAGGGACATTATCAGATGACGGTTTCCCCCCTTGGTTACGATCAAGCCAGGGACATTGCTTACCTATCTAACGACTATGGTATTGCACAGTACCGGTTTCATTCAAAACAAATGCGTGAACTTTCGTATAAAGAAATTTTTGGAGATACCACGCCGAATCAGCGACTTTTAAAATCTACAATAGATGCAGAAGGTAAAATATGGCTATTAAAGAGTCATTACGGCCTTCGCATTCTTGATCCTGAAACGTTGCTGTGCGTTGATTCTATTCGATGGGGAACAAGGGGATTGCTATCAGGATATTATACCAACATTGTAGGCGGAGAAAAAGATTATCTCTTTCTGCAGGGTGAGCACGGTGTGGTTGTTTATAATTACCGGGATCAAAAATCTTTTTTATTTGATAATAATAATGGGTTGGTTTACCCGGTTGCCTACTCTATGCTTCAAAGCAATCATCATCTGCTGTTAGGCCAGGCCAACTCTATTGAATATTATGACTACAAAAATTTCCCTAAAAATAATTTTGCTTTTCGCCCCTCACTTAATAGAGTAATGGCAGATACCACTGAAATTAACCGCGATATCTCTGAAAAAAGCGATGCAATAAAACTTTCCAATGACCAGAACACCATCACCTTATCTTTTTCGGCACCGGAATTTGTCTTCCCGGAAAGAATTGAATATGCATATATGCTGACCGGGATTGATGATAGCTGGAAATACACAAATTATTTTAACCGGGATATCACCTATACAAAACTATCTCCGGGAAATTATGTCTTCAGGCTAAAAGCACAGATGGAAGGAGAAAACTGGAATACAAATCCCGTGGAGTATAGGCTCATTATTACGCCCGCCTGGTGGCAAACGGGATGGTTTAGGTTGTTGTGTATAACAGCAGCGTTGGCACTAATGGTTTATGTAGTGCAAAGAAGAATTCAATTTATCCGGAAAAAAGAACAACAAAAGTCAGAGCATGAAAAACAGCTGCTGGAGTTGGAAGCCAAAGCCCTTCGTGCCCAAATGAATCCACATTTTATTTTCAACTGTCTCAACTCCATCAAGGCACTTATGCAGGAAGAAGAGACGGCAAAAGGGGTAAAATATCTCACCACATTTTCCAAGCTTATCCGCACCTTATTTAATAATGCAGATAAAAAAGAAATAAGCCTGTCTGATGAAATTGAAACATGCAAGCTTTATCTTCAATTGGAGGCTATGCGGTTCGATGCTGCTATTAACTATACTGTTGATGTGGACCCGGATATAGATTTGAAATCTGTAATGATACCGGCACTTATTATTCAACCATTTATTGAAAACGCCATCTGGCATGGGATTGTGCCGGGAGGTACGGGGGGAAATATTCGGCTGGATGTAGAAAGAAATAATGGCTATGTAGAGATCATTGTGGAAGATGATGGCATTGGAAGAGAAGTGTCACAAAAAAATAAAGCAGCTACGAAACTTGCGCATGATTCCAAGGGAGTAAACCTTACTCAATCAAGGCTTGAATTAGATAACCTGCTCAGGCAAAGACATGCAAAAATGGAAATTATCGATAAGAGAGATGCAATGGGCAATTCATCAGGAACAAAAGTTATTATTAAAATTGAGGAGGACACAGAATGATACGTTCCATAATTATTGATGACGAACAACACTGTGTAAAGTCTTTGGTGAAAGACCTTGAACAACATTGCCCTTCTATAGAAATAATAGAAAAATGCAACTCTGCCAAGGAAGGAATTATGGCGATCAAAAAACTACAACCCGACCTTGTTTTCCTGGATGTAGAAATGCCCTGGATGAATGCATTTGAAATGCTCGAAATATTAGGAGATATAAATTTCTCTATCATTTTTACCACAGCACACGATGAATTTGCAGCTAAGGCATTTCGCATTAGCGCTGTTGATTATTTACTAAAGCCCATTGATGCGCAAGACTTGAAGGTGGCTGTAAAAAAAGTTGAAAACAAACTTGAACAGGGAAGCAATGTGCCACATATCAATAACCTTTTGCAAAATATTCGTCAGCCATTCGATGAACAAAAAATTGCTTTGCCGGTACGGGAAGGTTATGAATTTGTTGAAGTATCTTCCATTATTTATTGTCATGCTGAAGGAGCATATACCAAAGTTTTCATCAGGGAAAAAAGGCCTATGCTTATTTCAAGAACACTTGGAGATGTAGCGGAATTATTACCAACGGAAATATTTCAACGCATACACCATTCCACGCTTGTAAATGTTAGCTACATTTCTCAATTTCTGAGAAGTGATGGTGGGTATATTGTATTAAAAAGTGGTGAAAGACTTTCAGTGAGTAAAACGAAGAAAGACATGCTGATGGCGAGGTTGGGATTAAGGTGATGGTTCTGGGATTATATTTTAAAAAGTTTTAAACGACCATTTTCACTGTCGGTTTTCAATTAATACTCCTGTTGCAGAAATTGCAGGACGCTAATAAAATGGTTTCTACCGGGATACTGCTGCATTACAGGTTTAACCTGCTATATATTTTTGGACTGCAATAATTTCTCTGTCTGTTCAAGATTAATTTACGCATAAGGCTGCTGTTTTAACCAGGGAAGAACCTATTGACTAAACTCTGCCATTTTTTTAGCAGCATGATCCATTACTTCCTTCAATTCTCTTTCAGGGCTAAAATCAACCAATTTTACGTCCTTTACAACAATAGGAATGTGCCCGGGTTGCATGTAGAAAACATCCCCTGCCTGTAGTTTTTCTTCTGTTCCATCATCATATTTCACCAGCATCTCACCTTCCAATATATATCCCCAATGGGGACACTGACAACTGTTATTCTTTAGTCCCTGTAACAAGGGAGCAAGGTCTGTGCCTGCGGGCATTTCATTGAAAGCAACGGTCATTCCTCCCCACCCGGGAAGTCCGCGCATTACCGTACCGGGAGCTTCCATCGTTACCGGGATGTCTTCTTTTGTAAGTTTCATAAATATATTTTAATGGTTATGAAAAGTGGTGATTTAATTTGCATCTTATTATTAAGAAATCGCAACTCTGGTTTATACTGTTGCCCGGAGGTTAATTTTTAGGCAGCCAAATCAATTCCAGCAATGCGTCAGCAGGGGTCTCGCCAGGACAATTCCCTTCTATCCTTCCTGTACCATATAAAATTTACTTTACTTAGCAATGTATATTCCGCTCTTTGATCCCTAAGCAAAGCTCCAAATCCCTGACAAAGATACTTATCTATCTAATACCTGGATTTAAGGAAAAGAATATCCGTAGTCGCAGACGTACGGACAGCAGTACTTTTTAATTTATGCGATGACTACGGGTAGCGACGGAAGATTAAGTGAAGTTTATCGTGTGAAAACAACTGCGGGGTAGTAGCATTTTATTATTTAATTAAACGTGCATCCTTTCTTTGAGCAAATCAAAATCAATAAAATCAATGGGAGCTGCCCAGCTTGCAGGCCTTTTAGGATAAACTGCGAGTATATTAAAAAGGGATAGGGCGCTTAAGAAAGTACGCATAGTGGTTGCAAAGCCCTCAATATGGTGAGCGCCATTATTTTTTTTATATAGTTCTGCAAGTGCATCTGCGTCGTTTTGCTTATAAGCATTGCTGTAATGATCTCCTCTTTTCCAATTTTGTAATACATCCCGTAGCTCTTTTGAGGTTACATCAAATACGGCACAAACATCTTTTTTCATGTGCACCAGGGCTTCAAATTCAGAGTAAACCCATGCAGAACCAATTGAAGTGGGGGTAATCAAAATTACTGCTGCTTTGCAATCTGAAATAGCCGACTCCACTTCTTTAAAAATTTTCTTCCCTTTTTGAATTTGGTTAATATATAACCAGGTTTGCCAGCCCCATTTTGCAAAGTGCCGGCGAATTTCGATTGCAAGTTCTCTATCAGCAGAATTAAAAGAAACAAATATATTCGGACTTCCGGGAGGTAAATCTAAGTCAGGCAAGGCGGTAACTTCATCATTGCTGTACGGCTGCAATTGATCCCAATGCAAAGGCCACAGGTTATCGACATGCCCCCAAAGCCTCACCAGTTTTGTTTGATGCGGATATTTTGCAGGTCTTATGTCATTAAGCTGTCCTTCGTTCCACCGGTCTAAGAGTAAATCATCAATTTCTTCGGGCGAATATGGCAACCCGCCCCATTCTTTAATTTCAGCCGCTGTTTTAAAGCTCTCCTCTCTTATATGAGCCTTTTTGTGATGGGGCAATGAAAGCAAAAAAGTAGCTAAATCTTTTAAAAAGGTGTCATTGAATTCGCGGTAAATATTCTCTAATGAGCCAGGCATATAGATTGGTTTTTAATTATCATGAAATCAATTGTGTTACTACGTTTACCCGGGGACAAATAGCCCTTTACCCGGGAAGAAGAAGAACAAAAAGCGGCTATGCTTCACCGTATTGTTTTTCATTTTCCAGGATGGCAAGCTTCATATATTGTTTCACTTCTTCGTTAATGTCGTCCTCATAGATCATGCGGAAATAGTGATTGTATTGATCCGTGCCCGGTACCCGGCCAATACGGTAGAAGCAAAGATTATCATTAAAAGGTTTATTAAACATAAATGAAACGTCAATGAAATTTTTACCGACACGTGTAATATAAGCGATGCGGGTTCTTACAGAAAAAGCGATCATGGATTTGGTAGCATGATATTTTACATCGCCCAGTTCCCGGAAATTCATAACGAGATGATCGAACAACTCAGCCAAATGCGCCGGCTTACCTTTAAAAAAATCAATAACCTGTTTATCACGACAGGAATGATGTTGATTGTCCCGTACAAATTGCTGGTTGCATAAAGAACATACCCACATTTAAAGAAAGCTTTTAATAAAGTTAATTGCTTTTATGGGTAACCTGTTTACAATATGGCGAATGAAAAGAAGTTGATCCTGCAGAAGAGAATGAGTAACGCGTGAAGAACCTATCATTACTGTATTGCCCCAAAGGGATAAATAAAAAATGTTCGTGGCAGACTTACCGGGCAGCAGTACTTATTAATTTATTTGTCACCCAGGATACCCGGACAGAAGTTCCTGCCAAACACTTTATTTATCCCAACACGTTCTTAGCAGAAATTTTTTCCGCCAGCTTTTCATTATTTATTTCCTTCGGCAGGAAGAAAATAACGGGTGAAATAACAAAGCAGGCATAGGAGAGATATACACTTACGAAGGCAAGAGGTATTGAAACCAGGTAGATAGAAGTAGCTATGGTTGCTTTGGTTCTTTCTATTAGTGATACGCTAAATATTTTTCGTGTTAACGCCTTGTTTTCATCACTATGAATCAGTTTATGATGAATGGCATGGTTTCGCATAATGACAAAAGATAAAGTAGTCAGCAACATTATGATTCCATAAATGACAGGGGCAATAGGTATAAAGGGATTTGCTCCTACAACAGCCGTGGCGAAAGGAATAAGGCTAAGTACGAAAAGAAATAAGAAATTCTGCCATAACAATACCATATCTGTTTTCTCAAGAAGGTTAAACATGTGGTGATGATTTGTCCAGAATATACCTATCATCATAAAGCTGAAAGCATAAGTAATAAAATAAGGCAGCAGAAATTTTAGATAATGAACTGTCTGGGCGGTAGTGGTAATATGCTTATCCAGTACGGGCAGTTTAAGCGCAAGAATCATGATGGTGATAATAATGGCGATAACCCCATCACTGAACGATTCCAACCGGGTAGTATTGATTTTCATAGAGCGGAAAGCTTTGCTATGGAACGTAAATAGCAGGCAGTTATTTGAAAAGGATATTATCCCTGTCATTTAAAATCATGAATCTTACAGCTTTCATATTTGCAAATTGCCCCCCGGATTCCTTCAACTGTTGGCCACATTAGCAATGGACTCACCATGCAGATCAGGCATTTTTTAAGCATCCAGCTCTCGTAGACCTTAAGGGAGATAACTAAAGAATTTCAGTGGCCGCAGGCGTGCGAACATCAGTACTTTTTAATTTATGAGACTATGTGGATAGCCGGAAGCCGAATACAAACAGCCATTTATATGCCCATTTTCTTATGCCAGAAATAATAAGATAATATGCCCGGCACTATCCAAATAAGCATACCTATCATCATCGGGTCAAACTTGCCGGAGGATGCAATGCCGGAATAAACGGCACCGCCAAGGTCAAAAAAGAGGCCTGCATAAGCCCATTCTTTTATCCTGTCTAAGCCGGGAATAAGAATAACGATGGCGCCGGCCAGTTTTGCAAAGCTGAGAAATTGTATAAAATATACGGGGTAACCAAGCCCGTCGTGCATTAATTCAATCGCCTGTTTGGTGGGCTGAAGGCCGCCTACCGCGGAAAATATCATCAGCGCTGCGAAAATAACAGTGCATACCCAGTAAGTAATGTTAGTAGCTTTCGGTGTCATGTGTTGTATTAAATGGTTTTATCTAACAATAAAAATATATACTTCATTTCATTTTGTCAAAAAGGGTATTCATATAGTATTGTCAGTTATCATTTGAAATCTTCAAATTAGTTCCGGAAAAATTTAAAGACAACTTTTTATAACATGACACGATGTGCTCGTTTTGCTTTGCAGGTATCCAGCTGCCCGAGGTAGCCACCAGGGATTTTTTAAGTAAACCGGCCTGGAGGGTTTCACTGTCATTTAGTATTTGTACCCCGGTAATATCTCCTGATTTGCTTACGGTTAATACAACGTGTATGTTGGTTCCTGGAAATTTAAAATCTGTTTTAAGAAGGTATTGCTTTACAGAATCTTCCAGCGCACGCAAACCAAATTTGAATTCAGGCATAATCTCCGCCCTTGAGAAAACCAAGATTTTTCCTGGTCTTGTCTCACTTCCTGCGCTATCCTGGATTGATTGTCCAAACGAAAAATTTAAAGCCGCCGAAAATATAATACATATAAAAAGAGAGCGCATTGGAGTTAATTTCTTTTTTTAAAAGGCTAAGCTAATAATCACTTGTCCCTATTCTACTCCCGCAGGCTTTTGAATATTATCCGGCAAGGTGTGATCATTGCCTGTTCCACCAAGAAATATCAGGGCACCTCCATTAACACCAAGCGCATAATTCTCTACCTTGAACAAAGTGCCCTGCGCTTCATCGCCTGTTTTGCACGGATTCTGGTGAGGATCGCTTGAGCCATTTAGTTTGGCCGTACGGCTAAAGTTGCCGTTTTCATCTTTATTAATTGCGGGAGGTGCAACACCTAAAACAGACAGCGGCACAGTGCCACATTTCTCCTGTGTTTGCCCGTAATATTCACTAAAGTTATTTATCGAGTTGCCACGAATAAAATTCATTTCGCTTTTTACTTTTATCTCGCCAAGAAAAGTCTCTTTAGCATCATCCGCGCCGGGATTCTCTGTTATCCAGGCGCCCCACCACACTCCATCCGCATCTGTTCTTGTACGGGCCAAACGCAATAGATAAAATACATCAGGCCTTATTTCAAAAGGCGTACGGCAGCTCCACCCCACGCCCTCACCGCCAAACTCTTTGCAATTACCACCCGTAGCTTCCGTTGCATTCCATAAAGAAAAAAGCGCCTGCGCCTTGCCGTTATCATCGGTATTAAAACCGAGGTAGCCGCCATGTGCCGGGTCTGCTACCCATGCCCATGTCATCACCCATTGCGTGGCATTTGCCGGCATGGCAATCCATATCTTTTGCTCCACGTTCAGTACATTATCGGTGCCTTGCCCAAAATCCCAAAAGGTATAGGCATTGGCATATTGTTGTTGCTGCGCGGTTGCAGAAAGAAATGCGCCGGAGAGTATAATGAAAATACTTAATGTGCGTAAATGGTTTGGTAGTGCCGGTAACTTTTTCATTTATGATTTTTTACTTGTCATAAATGTAAGAAAGGTTGCTCTAAAAAAACTTAACCGCTTAGAACAAAAGCGTTCATGCTATTACCTGCGAATGTTCCACTGCGTTAGTAGTGCGTTAATTGACGCAGTGGTAATGCTGCGAGTTACTTTGAGAACGGCGTAGTTATATTTTTAGTATATCCGGATTGGATGGGTTGGAGGAAGAAATAAGGAATGGCTACAGTTGCGAATGGATGGATTGGGAGACTTTTTAATTTGAAGCTTGCCCTGGATCGTCAAAGATTGGATCCTGAGAATATTTTCTTCCAAAACCAGGCTGGATTTTCTCCCATGCTCTTGTTTCCCCGTGGCGAGCAACTGATTGGTATTATTTCAAATTTTTTTAATGCCATTGGTACTTTACCTCCGCCTCTTTTAACTCCTTTCCCTGCGGTAAAAAATTATTCCCCTCAAAAACATAATCGCGGAGAACTCCTTATCATTCATACACTCCTCATACACTATCTATGCTTCATCTATACATCATCTATACTTCACGCATTAAGGGCGGTTTTTAAAAAACGCGTATTTACAACCTGTGAAGGAATTTTAATATTACAGAATTTTGTGTTCAACATTGTAATGTCTGAAGGCATTTCTCCAAAGGGCGCCCGGGCGGGGAAAGGACATGGCCAGGAATTGAGCGAAAATTGCGTTTGCATTGTTTCACTTTACCGGCCGCTTTCTTTCTTTGTGGGATATAAGTTCATGTAATGGGCCTGGTTTATGAGCCAGGCGGCTTCTGCAAGCTTATTGAGTTGTTCCATTACGGGGAGCAAATGATAGGGCTTCGTTTCTATCGGGCTAATGCAATCTCCTTTTTGTTGCAGCGCAAGGGCGCAACATGCCTATGGGAAAAAGTTTTTTAAGACGTCCAACGCACAAGCTGCCTTAAGCGGGTAAATAAAGAACGTCCGTAGTCGCAGACGTACGGAGAACAGTAGCTTTTAATTTATGGCTTTCAGCATTTTCTCCAACCGGTCAAGCCTGGCTTCCAATTCTGCAATTTTATCTTTTTGGTCTTCAACATTTTTTTGCAGTTCCTGTATACCTTTTATGGCAACCACTCCAAAGCCGCTATAGTCAAGTGAATACACATCAAGGTTGCGTGCCTGGTTTACATTGTGGGTAACCATGGCCGGAAACACTTCCATTACATCCTGTGCAATAAAACCATTATATTCCTGCGTGTCTGTTGTATTTTTAAATTGAAAAGCGGCGGGTTTTAAGCGGGCTATCTTATCAAGTACAGAGGACATTGGCTTAATATTGGTTTTTAAACGGCTGTCCGAAGAAGCAGTATATGCCCCGGTAGTGCTATTAAATGATCCCCTCAGGCTGCCATTGAAGTATAAGCTCAGCGAGTTAAAAGCAGCCAGCTCCCAATTGTTCCCGCTGCCTAAATCTTCTAAATCAAGACCAAAAAGATGATGGCTTATTTTTGCTCTATACTTGCCGGGATTATTATTTCCTACTCCAAGGTTTCCATCTTTTGATAACACCATGTTGGTAGTATTTCCATTAGTTCTGAATTGAAATCCATTTAAGGTAAGGCTGTTATTATATACTAT
>JBDTSD010000133.1:0-12046 GCA_039931355.1 Ginsengibacter sp. | reverse complement strand
AAGGGCCCTTGCCTTCGCAAAAAAGGGGGCGTATGTATGCAGGAACAAAACCGGGAAAGTCAAAAGCATTTTGCAATCCCGCTTCGTGTGCCCTTGCCCGTAAGTTATTGCCATAATCAAAAGTTACGGAGCCCCGGCCTTGCAATTCAAGCATAATTTCTACATGCAGCTTCATGCTTTCATAAGCGAGTGAAATGTACTTCTCCGGATCTTGTGCCCTGAGAATATTTGCTTGCTCATTACTTAAAGTGTGAGGCACATATCCTATAAGCGGATCATGCGCAGAGGTTTGATCCGTTAAAGTATCCGGCACAATATTTCTTTCAATAAGCCTTTGCAATAAGCTTACCGCATTGCAATGAACACCGATACTCATTGCTTTTCCCTGCCCTTTGTAAGCTATCGCTTTATCAATTGCTTCATCAATATTTTCAATTAGCTCATCGCAATATTTTGTTTGCAAGCGCTTCTCTATTCTCCATTTCTCTACCTCGGCAACTAAGGCCACACCTTCATTCATAGTAATCGCCAAAGGCTGTGCACCGCCCATGCCACCGAGGCCTGCGGTTACATTCAATGTACCTTTGAGCGTTCCGCCGAAATGTTTTTTTGCAATTGCGCCATAAGTCTCATAAGTCCCCTGCACAATTCCCTGGCTCCCGATATATATCCAGGAGCCTGCTGTCATTTGACCGAACATCATCAGGCCTTTTTTTTCAAGTTCATCAAAATGTTCCCAGGTAGCCCATTTGGGAACGAGTTGCGAATTAGATATAAGAATGCGCGGAGCATTGCTATGCGTTTGTAATATACCAACGGGCTTTCCACTTTGAATCAATAAGGATTCGTCGTTATTCAAATCTTTTAGCGCCTTTATAATAAGATCAAGGCTTTCAAAATTTCTTGCTGCTTTGCCACGGCCTCCATACACTATAAGATCATCGGGCCTCTCTGCTACTTCGGGATTAAGATTGTTTAATAACATTCTCAAAGCAGCTTCCTGCACCCAGCCTTTGCAATTTAGTTTTGTGCCGGTGGGGGTCTTGTATTTTATGGGGTCGTATTTTGTTTGAAGCATAGAGTACTATTTTACCAGAATTATTCGTATTTATTTCTTTTGGGATTTTGCCTCGTATCAAATAAATCCAAAAGAGTTATCGTTTTCCCGTTGATACGATAATAAATTCTCTTATGCTTTGACAGAAGTATTTTACGTACAGACTTTTCCCTTTGTGAAACAGATCCAATTTTCGGTTGCGTAGAAATTAAATTTACCAGTTCATATAATTCCAGGATAAATTTTTCAGCCATTTCAAAAGACCATTGTTTTTCAAGCCAGTCTTTTGTGCTATTTACAGATGTTTCAAAATTTTTAGTATAAACTATTTTTTTCTCCATTCTTCAAGGCTTGCTTTTAAGTCTTCCCATGGCATCGTCTCACCAGCATCTGCTTGCCTTATTGCTTCTACCAATTGTTTCTCCTGCTCTTCCGTTAGTTCATCGTTCTCTTTTATCGTATCATCCTTCAAATATGAACTTACTTCTTCATGCACCATCAGCAAAGTTTTTTCATCATCAATACGGTCTATGTATTCATGAAGTTCTCTTTTCATTTCTTCCGGAGTTTTCATTTAGAATGTTTTACCAAAATTACAATTTTACGGGAGCTTCTAAATCAGCATCCTTTAATTAGCGCATATCTATGAAAATTGATAACTCCTAATAAGTGCTACTGACATTACCGTATACTTTCAATCTTCTAACAAATATTTATACAATTACTGCCCGTTTGGATTTGACAAAACGCAGATCCCTTATATGCTTTTTCATTTTTAAAAATGGCTTTTCAACGAGGTTCCAGCTTAAAAATGCTGCGCAAAATGTAATGGGAAATGCAATAAAGAATAAGCGATGTGCACCTAAATGGTCTGCTAAAAAATACATTATAAGCTGCTGGATTGGCCATCCGTACAGGTATAGTCCGTAAGAAAAATCACCACGGTGAGCAAAATTATGAAATTGTATATGCGGGTGATAAGCAAAATAAAAAAGCAGGTATGTGCCGGCAAGCGGTAATACAATATGTAAACCTTTTGCCCACCAGGAAAAAAACAATAGGGCGGCGATACTTAGCAACACTAAAAACCGGCTGCGCAAAATATTATCCCTGTAAAAATAAAAACATGACCCTGCAAAAAAGAAAGTAAAAAACCTCGGCAGCTCTGATGGAAATTTTAAGAACAACCAGGTTTCATGATCAGGAATTGAAATATATTTTAAGCTCTGTAAAATGAGAATTGAATATGCAATCATAAAAAATATAACTGACAGCCATCTTCTTTTCACTACGGCAACAACTCCGAGAAAAGGAACAACCATGTAACAAATAAACTCGTATTGAATTGTCCACAAGGCCTCGTTTATCATATTGGGCAAAGGTATGGTTGCGAAAGTTCTTGCTCCTTTTGGTTCTTCCAATGTAAATAACTGAACAGCTAATCTTTTATAATTAAGATTGTGCAAATAATATTTCCATTGTCCAAATTTATGTTCTGAAGTGATGGTGCCTAATGCACCCAAAATAAATACGCTGACTAAAAACGCCACAAAAAATCCGGGCACTATTCTTAAAATTCTTTTTACAAAATATTCTTTAACGCTGCTGCTGTATTCAAAACTTCTTACAATTAGAAACCCGCTGATAACAAAGAAAAAGCTTACGGCAATTCCCCCGAGATCAATTTGATTCCTGGTAAAAATGCTTACAGGCTCGGTATCAATTATCGCTCCATGGTATATTACAAAGCAGTGACTATAGATTACCATTGCCGCCAGGAAAAACCGCAGGCAATCAAAATTATTTTTGTTTAGTTGCTGTGGTATAAGCTGGCGGTTTATATTAGCAGTCATCCAGGTAAATTATGGATAATCATTCATAATAATTATAGTAGGATAAGTATTATGTAAAAAACAGGAAAAATTCTACCACTGTATTTTTATACTTAGAAAAAATCCGGTGAATTAGAAATAAACTCAACCGCCTTCATCATATCATCATGCAAAAACCTATCGGCCACATTAAACGAAACTTTTTCCCGGAATGCAGCAATTATATTTTCGAGTACCGGCGATGATTTTAATGGCCTGCGGTATTCTATCGCCTGTATCGCCGTAAGTAACTCAATGGCCAATACCCTTTCCACATTGTTTATCACACGCATACATTTTGTTGCTGCATTGGCCCCCATGCTTACGTGGTCTTCCTGGTTGTTGGAAGATGAAATAGAATCTACCGAAGCGGGCGTGCACAATTGCTTGTTCTCGCTTACAATGCCTGCAGCGGTGTATTGCGGGATCATCAGGCCGGAATTCAGGCCGGGATTTTTTACAAGAAAAAGCGGGAATGCACGATCGCCACTCAGTAACTGGTAAGTACGCCGTTCAGAAATACTCGCGAGCTCGCTCATGGCAATTGCCAAAAAATCCAGGCCTAACGCCAACGGCTGGCCGTGGAAATTTCCACCACTTAAAATAAGATCGTCATCAGGAAAAATGTTGGGGTTATCTGTTACAGAATTTATTTCTTTCAAAAAAGTATTCAGCACAAATTCAAATGTATCTTTTGTAGCGCCGTGTACTTGCGGCATACAGCGGAATGAATAAGGATCCTGTAACCGTCCTTTTTGCAAAGCTTCTATTTCACTGCCTTCAAGCAGCTTTCTCATTTCAGCAGCCACAGCCACCTGGCCGCTGTGGTCTCTTATTGAATGAAGTTTTTCATTCAGGCAATCATGGTTGCAATTAAAAGCATCAAAAGAAATTGCTGCGATAACATTCGCCCATTGAAGCAATTTTTCAGATTTAATAAGAGCAGACATTCCATAAGCGCTCATGAATTGTGTGCCGTTAATAAGCGCAAGGCCTTCCTTACTTTGCAGGTCAATAGCCTGCCAATCATTATTTTTCAAGGCTGCTGAAGCAGGCATTTTATCTCCCATTACTCTCACTTCACCCATGCCGATCAATGGAAGGCAGAGATGGCTTAGTGGTGCAAGATCACCGGAGGCGCCTAATGAGCCCTGCGTATATATTACGGGCAGTACATTATTATTATACATATCCATTAAGCGCTTCACTACATCTATGCCTATGCCTGAGTAGCCATAGCTAAGCGATTTTATTTTCAGCATCATCATCAACCGCACTATTTCTTCCGGCACTTCTTCTCCCATACCGCAGGCATGCGACAACAGCAAATTGCTCTGTAGTATGCGCAATTGCTTTTTATCTATTTGTACGTTTTGTAAAAACCCAAAACCCGTATTGATACCATAAAAAAGCTCATCAGATTTTTCCAGTTTCTCATCGAGGTAAATACGGCATTTTGATATCGCTTCATGCGCTGAAAATGTAATTGATATCAGTTGTTCATATTCCAGGAAATGCTTTACCTGCTGGAAAGTAAGCACGCTCTTATCAAGCGGGAGATAATTATAACTCATGACTCAAATGTATAGAAAAAAGGCCTCCCAACCCTCCAGAGGAGGGCTTTGTAATCTCAATGCGATAATTACTAGTTCACTTTTAGCATTAAACATCTTCAGTTACTCTATAGTTTTAATAAACACTATTTTCCATCACACTCACTTTGTTTTATTTTTTATAACGAATATTTCGTTTTATCTATTCTCAATTGCACCGAAGGTGCCAGGCCACTAAAGTGGTTAGACACCTTGATCTGAGCATCTTTAGTTAACTTTATTGCTGTACTAATTTACTTTCCCCGATAATTTTTTTCTTTATTTATATGAAAAATATCCTGCTTTTATTCTGCTTCATTTGTACAAACGTTCGTGCGCAACAAATAAAAATTTTAACCACGGGCACAAACACTTCTATCCGCGGCCTAAGCGTGGTTGATGATCGTATCGTTTGGGTAAGTGGCAGCAATGGCAAGGTGGGCCGCTCTCTTGATAGCGGCAATACGTGGAAGTGGATACAGGTGAAAGGTTTTGAGAAAACCGATTTTCGTGATATTGAAGCCTTTGATGAAACGCAGGCAGTAATAATGGGAATTAGTGAACCGGCTTATATTTTAAGGACGATTGATGGCGGGGAAAACTGGAAGGTAGTTTATGAAAATAAAACGAAAGGCATGTTTCTGGATGCGATGGAGTTTTGGAACATACAAAGCGGTATTGTGCTTGGTGACCCTATAGAGGGAAAGTTTTTTATCGCACGGACTTTTGATGGTGGCACTTCATGGCGAACAATTCCCGAAAAAAATAATCCCGTTGCAGACAGTGGTGAGGCCTGCTTTGCCTCAAGTGGAACGAACATAAGAAAGCTTGGCAATGATGCCGCCTGTTTCATTACCGGTGGCCTTCGCTCAAGATTATTCATAAAAGATAAAAAAATTGATCTTCCAATTTTACAGGGAAAGGAAACAACAGGCGCCAATTCTATTGCAATAAAAAACAAAAAAACATTCATTGTTGTTGGTGGCGATTTCAATGCACCTACATCATCCAATAAAAATTGTGTGCTGACAACAGATGCCGGTAAAAACTGGAGTTATCCTTCTACCGCACCCCATGGCTACCGGAGCTGTGTAGAATATCTTGAAAAAAATAAATGGATTACCTGCGGACTTACCGGCGTTGATGCATCTAACGACAACGGTCACACGTGGAATTTAATTTCCAAAGAAAGCTTTCATGTTTGTAGGAAGGCAAAAGTTGGTAAAAGTGTTTTTTTTGCAGGTGGAAAAGGGAATATTGGGAAATTGGCTGAGTTATAAATCGTAAATGCTCTACTGTATATTTAAATATTCTAACTCTATCTTTTTGACCTGGCATATCTTTCGGCTCTTACAAGTTCTACTTCTTTTGTGATTTCAGATAAGGTCGGTGGGTTGCTTTTTGTTTTTGCTCTGAACTTATTTACTAACTTAAGGAAGCCATCATCCGATGATTTTCTAATAGAAATAAGCTTTAAATCTTCGAGGTTCTTAAGAAGTTTGCCTGCCTTTGGATCTAAGATATCTATTTGCATTGTCTCCATCATTCAAATGTACCAATTTTTTTAAAATGCATAAATGGTGAAAGAAAAGGGCTGAGATTATCCAGCGCCAGAACTTGCTGAGCGAAGTTTAGTTTCTTTTCCTTTCGAGAAGAATTGGTTGGCCCCGAAATCAATTCACCAACTCATGTTCCAACCCCCTGAAATCCACTGGAACCAGCCTGCTTACACCCGCTTCCTGCATAGTAACTCCATAGATCACATCTACAGAAGCCATCGTCATTTTGTTATGTGTAACAATAATGAACTGTGATTCTTTGCTGAACTTCCGGATCATTTGTGTGAACTTGCCTACGTTGGCATCATCAAGCGGCGCATCTACTTCATCAAGAATACAGAAGGGCGCAGGCTTTATAAGATAGATGGCAAACAACAATGCTGTTGCCGTTAATGTTTTTTCTCCACCGCTCAATTGTGTAATGCTTGTCGGCCTTTTACCTTTTGGTTTTGCAATGATGTCAATCCCCGTCTCTGCAAGATTATCAGGATTGTCGAGCACCATATCTGCAGTGTCATCCTCCGTAAACAGCGCCTGGAAAACATTTTTAAAATTATCCCTCACTTTATTGAAAGTGTCCAGGAATTTTTGATTGGCAGTTGTTTCCACCTCTTCTATTGTTTGCAGCAAAGATTGTTTGGCAGTAACGAGATCGTTCTTTTGCTCAATGATAAAGTCATAGCGCTTTTTCATTTCTGTGTAAGCTTCAATGGCCGTTGGGTTTATTTCACCCATATTATCCAATCGCTTTTTCATGCGGTCGCTTTTTTCCTGCAAGTCTTCAAGCGCTGTTTCTGAATTTCTTTCTTCATCAAGAATTGCATCAAGGTCAATTTTAAATTCTACATGCAATCTCTCTTTCATGCCCGCCACCTGCAACTTCAGCTCGTTCAGCCTGTCTTTTATTTCATTGAGTAAATGATCTGTTTGTTCTTTTGCTTTTTGCTTCTGGCGCAATTGACTTTCTTTTTCTGTAAGTGCATTTCTTAAATTATAATAAGCCTGGTCTGCTTCATTCAATTTTCTTTCGGCTGTTTCTTTATTTTTCAGCAGGGTAATTACCGCCTCTTCCAGTAGCTTTAATTCATCAGCCGTGTTTGCAATATTTAATGAAGCATCTTTCAATTGTACATCACTGGTTTCACGTTGCCTACCCAGGTCATTGAATTGATTTGTTTTAAAATCAAGTTCCTGTTTCAACGAATTCACTTTGCTTTGTTGCCTTGCGAGCTGTAGGTTATTTTCATTGTACAGGCCGTTCACCTGGTTAAACTCATTCTCAGCATTCGAAAATTCTTCAGAAGCAATGTTCAATTTGCTATCAAGTTCCTGCACATCTGCGCTGAGCGTAGCAAGGAGCGATCTTGTATCAGCAACAGCCTCATGATTTTGTTGCAACTGGCTGTTTAGCTCTTCGAGCCGGTTCAAAGCGGCATGCTGCTGCTGGGTCACATTTTCTATTTTATTTTTAATAGAATATGCGGAGTTGATTAAATCATTAATAACCTGTTGAGTTTGCTGAATCGCATTTTCTTTTAGCTGCTCATTAAAAGCGATTACTTCATTTGATTTTTTAGAAATAATACTTTTCAACTCATTCACTTTCACCTGTTGTGCACTTATCTTTTCTGCCAGCTTTTCCAAATTTTTTGCACGGCCTATTTTCTTTCCCTCAAATAGTCCTACGCTTCCGCCGCTCAGCGCGTACTTCCCTTTTACATATTTTCCGTGCCTTTCCAGTATTACATGGCCGTTGCTGTTTTGCAACACGTCTTCATTCTCTGCAATTAATACATTGCTTAAAAGATACCCTGCAAGATGCCTGTACTTATCATCTATTTCAATAACACTAAGCGCCGGAATTGTGCCCTCTATATTATTACTTTCATTGCTGGTATCAAACGAATTTAATTTATCCAACAAGAAGAAATTTGCTTTCCCTTTTTTGTAATCATCTAAAAGATGAATGGCAGTAAGGCCTTCGCTAAGGTTGTCAACTATATAATAATTAAGGTAAGGTTCCAGTACATTTTCTACTGCAGCGCGGTATTCTTCTTTTACATATATAATGTCAGAAAGCAAGGGAGCCGTATGGTTCCATGCATCATTATTATGAAGAAACTTTACACTTTCAGGATAGCCTTCCATTTTATCTATGAGGCTTTTGAGCAAGTCATACTCATTTTGCTTTGCATCAAGCGTACGATTTTCACCCGCAAGCTCCGCACGAAGCTTTTCAAGCTCAGACTGCGTTTCAAGTATTTGTTCTTTAGTAAAAGCATTGTGTTGCTTTAGTTGCTCCAGCGACGTCTTTTTATCTTCGAGCTCCTTTTCTTTTTGTTTTCTTTCATCTTCCAAACGCTTAAGCATTTCTGCACGTTGACGTTGTTCTTCTTCAATTTGCGTGATAGACCTTTGCAGGTTATGAATGTTGGTATCCGCTACCGCTACCTTTTTTTCAGCATCGAAATGATTTCGTTGCAACGAAGCCTGCGACTGGCGCAACTGGTCTGCCGCAGCCCTTTTTTCATCAAATATTTTTCTTTTTTCTGCAGCATTTTCTTTTAGCAATTCAAGCTGTTGCTTTAGCTCTTCAAGTTTTTGATCTTCATCTGTTATCTGAAGCTTGGTAAATTCAATGCTTTCCGCAATGCCTTTTAATTGTCCTTCTGCCTTTAGCAAAAATTCCTTCAGACTGCCTTCTCTTTCATTTAAATATTGTAAGCGTTGTGCACTCAGGTTTTTTTCATTCTCTTTCTCACGCGTCGTATTGTTGAGTTCGTTAAATGCATGCTGTTGATCGTGAAGTGCTTTTTCTTTTTCAATAAAGCCCGCTTTTTCTTTTTCAATAGCCGCTTCTTCTGTGGCAATCACCGCTTCCAGTTCTATTCTTTTATCAGTCTCTGCCTTCTGCTGTTCATTTATTTCGCGATAGCTGATATTAAAACCTTCTAACGCGGCCTTTGCAAGCTCGATGCTTATCTCGCGATACTCTTTCTTTATTTCATAATATTTCTCTGCCTTTTTTGCCTGGCTTTCCAGCGTTTTAAGTTGGTTATTTATTTCGAAGAGAATGTCTTCAATACGTGCAATATCCAGCTCAGTTGCGTCCAGCTTTAGTTTTGCTTCTCTCTTTCGCGTTTTATAAATGGATATACCGGCCGCCTGCTCCAGCATTCTGCGGCGGCTGTAGTCTTTGTCGCGTATAATATCATCCACCATACCGAGCTCAATTATCGCATAGCTGTCTGTACTTACACCGGTATCCATAAAGAGGTTATGAATGTCTTTGAGACGGCAGCTCACATCATTCAGGCGGTATTCACTCTCCCCGTTTTTATAATATTTGCGGGTAACTGTAACGGTATTAAATTCCGTGGGCAATAAATTACGGGTATTCTCAAAAGTAAGACTCACCTCCGCGAGGCCGCTTGCACTACGGCTTTTGGAGCCATTGAACACAAGGCTTTCCAGGTTTTCACTGCGTAGTTGGCTGATCTTTTGTTCACCAATTACCCAGCGAATGCTATCAACAATATTGCTTTTTCCACACCCATTCGGGCCAATTACCCCAGTAATTCCTTCATCAAAATTGAGGATGGTTTTATCAGCAAAACTTTTAAATCCCTTTATTTCCAGGCTTTTTAATCTCACGTTTCTATTATTTAGTATGCCCTGCCAGCATTAATCAGGGGCAGGCGGGCAAATATATTAGTTCTGCCAGAAAGAAAGGTTCGTAAAGGCGCTTCGGCATAGCCAAATTATGCACAGGTTTATCACAGAAATTTTTTCAGGTAAACTTTGTACTGCATTTGATAAATCCGCTATATTTAGTGTAGTTACAAGCAACGACTTGTTTTCTTTATTTTTGCAAAAAAAAATTAAACAATGAAAACATTTTTAGTACCGGTAGATTTTTCCGACACTTCAATAAATGCAGCAGAATATGCCATGGCGCTCAGTAATGACATTCCAGGCGCAAACATTATTCTTTATAATGTATATAGCAGGATAAGTTATGCAGCCCTCACCGAAAAAGAAGAAGGATCCCGCAAAACAATTACAGACCTGGAATTAAGTGATTTAAAACCCGGCCTTTTAACAAAAGGCAATGCCAACATTACTTTTGAGTCTGAAGAAGGTTCTTTTATAGAGAATATTCAGCGATATGTTTTAGGAAATCACGTGGACATGGTAATTATGGGTATTACAGGAAGCTCACGCATAAAGCAGGTATTTATGGGCACAAATACGCTCAACGTTATCAGGCATATTAATACACCTGTGATGATCGTTCCTCCAGATGCGAAATTTACCGGGCTAAAGAAAGTGGTTTTTACCTCGGACTTTAAAGACGTAGCCCGCACGACGCCCTTTGTTGCACTTAAAAATATAATAGAGACATTCAAGCCTTCTCTCGAAATTTTGAACGTAGATAGTGAACACTACATTGAGTTGTCTGATGAATTTAAAATAGAAAGGGAAAGTATGGAAGATAAGCTTGGAAGCTATAACCCGGAATTTTCTTTTTTGCGAGCTTACGATTTCCTTGAAGGTATAAACCGGTTTGTAGAGACAAAAGAAATAGATGCGATCATTACAGTTCCACGCAGGCACGGCTTTTTAAGCCAGCTTTTTAAAACAAGCCACACCAAGAAACTGGCTTATCACAGCCATGTGCCAACGATTGCTATACATTAATTAGTACGGGCAAATTTTTTCGGCATCATTAAAGTGTGCTTAAGTATTTAACCACTTCGGTTATACTTGGCCGGGGTATGTGTAAGCACTCCCATACGTGCAGGGCAATTCCGCTGCAATGGCGATAAATTTGCGAACGATACCGGGAAAATCTATCTTGCCAAAAGATAAATCGATAGAGATACAGGATAAATAGTCAGCATGAAGAATATTAAATTAATTGAAGTGCCAAGTGAGATCGGCGCAGGCACAAGAGGTGCAAGCCTTGGAGTAGATGCGATAAAAATCGCGGCCCTGGATTTTATGAGTAATTTTTTTGTACACTTTCCATCAGAAAAAATTGAGACTGAGAATCACTTACTTTTTGAACCTATTCAATCTCCTTATGCCAAAAGAATTAATGGTGTGCTGACCATGTATGAAAGGGTTTCAAAGGCAGTAAAGGATGCGATTACCAATAATTTTTTCCCGGTTGTATTAAGCGGCGATCATAGTATTGCGGGCGGAACGATTGCCGGCTTAAAGGCAGCTAAACCCAAAAGCCGGCTTGGTGTAATATGGATAGATGCACATGCTGACCTCCATACTCCTTACACCACTCCTTCCGGGAATATGCATGGCATGCCGATCAGCGCTTCAATAGCGGTAGATAACGAAGAAAGCATGGTGCATGAGCCTGATGAAAAAACAAAAAAGCAATGGGAACAAATGAAACAATTTGGAAAAATTTCACCAAAAGTTTTGCCGGAAGATATTGTATTCATTTCCCTGCGTGATTATGAAAAAGAAGAAAAGTATTTAATAGATAAATATGATATGAAGGTGATTACCACCGCAGAACTTCGCAGGAAAGGACCGGAGAATGTAGTGAGATCCGCACTTCGGTACTTAAGTGAATGTACAGATATATATGTGAGCTTTGATGTGGATTGTCTTGATTCATCCATCACACGTGGGACGGGTACGCCGGTAACCAACGGCCTCAAAGAAAGAGAAGCTGAAGACCTTGTGAGTAAATTTATGCAAAACAGGAAGATCTGCTGTTTCGAAATCACGGAAGTAAATCCTACATTAGATAAAGAAAACCTGATGGCAGAAATCGCTTTTAATATTTTACAACGAAGTGTAAATATGCTTATGATGAATTAGAAAAAGGCGGCCTCACCCCCAAACCCCCTCTCCTCCAAAGGAGTCCTTGGGACAGAGGAGAGGGGCCATGAAAGTTAGAACAGACCTATATCACAGCCAAATGAAAGCTTTTTTGTT
>JBDTSD010000132.1:0-12138 GCA_039931355.1 Ginsengibacter sp. | reverse complement strand
GGCTGGGATTCGATTGGAGATTTTCAGCATGGCAGAGCGTTGTCAAAATTTTTAAACCGCCTTGATTCAACTAACCAGTTAGCAAAAACTATTTTGTATAATCTAAATTCTTCCGATAATGAGTTGTTTGCTACGATGGCGGGAAATTATAATGACGGAACCATTGCAGGCAAAATACAATTCGGTTCGGCATGGTGGTTTCTCGATCAAAAGGATGGTATGACGAAACAGATGAATGCCCTTTCCAATATGGGATTGATAAGCCGGTTTGTAGGCATGATCACTGATTCAAGAAGCTTTCTTTCATATCCACGACATGAATATTTTAGAAGAATTTTATGCAATTTATTTGGCAGTGAAATTGAAAATGGAGAGTTGCCGAAAGACATAAAGCTGACCGGAAAAATTATACAGGACATTTGCTACTATAATGCGAAGGAATATTTTGGGTGGTGAATTATTTCAATGTGGATCACCTTAAAAACTTTTTATTTTACTTATCGCTTTTACGTTGCCATGTGCAACCCTAATTTATTCACGAACTTTACGGAAGTAAAAAGAGTAAAAATTGCAATTAGAAATAATTCCTGTTGATCTGCTTGAGAAATACAAATCCTGGTTCGACAAGTCAACAATCGAAATTTTTAAGAATTTAAAGGATAGCGAACTCAGCGTTGACAACTTTAGCTTTTATACTTCCGTTTCTGCAGTGTTTTCTTCTAAGATTGAAGGCGAGCAAATAGAATTAGATTCCTACATAAAACACAAACGGTTCGGCACAAAATATTTGCCGGATTACACAAAAAAAACTGATGATTTATATGATGCATATCTTTTTGCTCAGCGAACAAAACTATCCAAATCATCATTGGAGAAAACACATATTTTGATTACCCGGCATATCTTGCAAAAGCCCCAACAAGGCAAGTTAAGAAAAGGAAATATGTTCGTTGTAACTAATGATGGAAGGATTGAATATGTAGCGGCAACTCCGGATAAAGTTGAAGCTGAAATGAAGCGACTATATGAAGATATAAAATCCTTGCTCCTGGCTGAAATTAGCTTTGAGGAAGTATTTTTTTTCGCTTCAATGCTTCACCTTGTTTTTGTAAAAATTCACCCTTTCCAGGATGGCAATGGCCGAATCTCAAGGTTGTTAGAGAAATGGTTTGTTGCACAAAAATTAGGTAGTAAAGCCTGGCTCATTCAGTCGGAAAAAAATTACTATGTCAATCACCAAACTTATTATGACAACATCAGGTTTTTAGGTTTGGAGTATGAAGAACTGGATTATTCAAAAGCGCTTCCTTTTTTACAAATGCTTCCCAGGTCATTTATTCTATCGTAAAAAATGTATGTATACCAGTAAAAAATAAAATCGGGTGAGCGACAACGTTATGATAGATATATTATACCCGAATCGGTTATTTAGAATTTGACACGGCCTTGTTTACGCCTTCACTTTTATCACCATCTTTTTTATGTCACTTTCTCCAATCATTGGTGCATGTACATCTCCAGGAAAGAAAATCGCAAACTGGCGATCGGTCAATTCGAAAAACATGTCTGGCATATCATTAAAAAATAAAACATCTTTCTCCGGGTTATATTCTCCCTTTTGTTCCTTACAGGTTTGGCGTGACTTCCAGCCTATTTGTTCTCTGCCCTTGATGCAAAGTTGTATGTCAATATGCTTATCGTGGCATTCAAATTTTGCGATAGATTCTGCTTTTGACATGCCCGTTTTGCTGGAAATAATTGCTCGTAAATTATCTCCTTCAATTTCGTATTTACCCACTTCAATTGTTTCCAGGTCTTGTGAACGTATGTATTCGAATGCATCGGCGAATAGTGGATGAACAGAAAAATATTTGTCAGCATTTTCCAAAGTGTCAATGATCATATTTTAATTTTTAAATCCATAACATTTACTTCTTAATTCTACCGCTGCACTCTTCCCGAGGCATCGCCCTTCATCAAACCCTTTACATCACTTAACGTTGCATGATTCAGATCGCCGGGGATAGTATGCTTCATAGCAGAAGCCGCTACGCCAAACTCGGCAGCATCCTTCATTTCCATGCCAGTAACCAGGCCGTAAATAAAGCCGCTTGCGAAAGAGTCGCCGCTTCCTACACGGTCTACAATACGCACGTCATATTGTTTTGAATGATAGAATTCCTTTCCGTCATATACCAAAGCGCTCCATCCATTGTCGGATGCACTGCGGCTTTCCCGCAAGGTGGAAGCGATATATTTGAAGCCGAATTTTTCTTTCATCTGCTGAAATACATCTTTATAGCCATCAAGATTCAACTCTCCCTTTGTAACGTCGGTTCCTTTGCTGGTAAAGCCCAAAGTGGTTTCAGCATCTTCTTCATTCCCTATACACACATCTATATATTTACAAAGATTGGTCATCACTTCTCTCGCCTTTTCTTTGCTCCACAATTTTTTCCGGTAATTAAGGTCAATGCTCGTTGTTATCCCTTTTTGTTTTGCTGCTTTTAATGCCGCTTCTGTAAGAGCCGCCGCTTTATCGCTGAGAGCGGGCGTTATACCGGTTGTATGAAACCAATCTGCGCCGTCCAATATTTTATCAAAATCAAAGTCAGCAATTTCAGCCTCTGAAATAGCAGCATCCGCACGATCATACACTACCTGCGATGCCCGCATGGATGCGCCGGTTTCTAAAAAATAAATGCCTAATCTTTTGCCACCACGAACTACAAATTGCGTATCTACACCATAGCGACGCAGGTGGTTAATCGCTGCTTGTCCAATTGGATTGTCAGGTACTTTCGACACGAAAACTCCATGTAAGCCGTAGTTACAAAGAGCTGCTGCCACGTTCGCCTCACCACCTCCGTAAGTAACATCAAAGCTATCTGCCTGCACAAATCTTTTAAAATCCGGAGTGGATAAACGCAGCATTATTTCTCCGAGTGTTATTACTTTTTTTGCCATGATCATTTTAAATTTAATTTAAAAATTTTTTTTAAACCTATAACGCCGAATTTCTTTCTTATTTATCGAAGCAGCAAGAATTATAGAAAGTATTATCTAAAAAAATACAGAAACGATTGCAGAAAATTCTTTTTGTATGCCATCTTATTTTGCAATTTCATTTCATAATTCTTAAATTTCATCTATGAATATTTTCAATTTTTTATAAATGGTTTTTTGCGCTGTGAAAGTTATAAAGACGCACATGTCATACGTAACTTTTCTAAAGTAAAAAAAATCTGGTAACGATTGCGTAAAAAGATAATTGAATATTAATATAATTCCAATAACATTGCTCAATTATAGAAATATTTTTTATGGATAAAAAAGAAATATTATTAAAGCTTATTCCGGAGCAGGGAATCTTGCCCCTTTATTTTTATAAGGATGTAGAGGTGAGCCTGCAGGTGTTAAGAGCATTATACAATGCAGGCATAAGAGCAGTAGAATATACAAATCGCGGCGATGATGCATTGCGCAACTTTAAAAAAATGCGTGAATTGTGCGATGCAGAACTTACAGGCATGTATCTCGGGATAGGAACAATAAAAAATGCTGCCATGGCTAACGCTTTTATAGATGCAGGCGCAGATTACATTATATGCCCCGGCCTTATAGAAGAGGTGGCAGAAGTAGCTGACAAAATAAATATGCTTTGGGTGCCGGGTTGTATGACGCCTTCTGAAATTATCCGCGCTGAAAACATGGGCGCAAAAATGATCAAGCTTTTTCCGGGAAATATTTTAGGGCCGGCCTTTATGAGTTCTATAAAAGAATTGTTTCCGCAATTATCGTTTATGCCTACGGGTGGTGTTGATCTTGATAAAGATAATATCACAGGTTGGTTCAAGGCAGGCGTATGCGCGGTAGGTATGGGGAGTAAGCTGGTGAGCAAAAGTTTGCTTGAGCAAAAAGATTATGCAAAAATTGAGGAGGCAACTAAACAGGCGATGGACATCGTGAAGCAAGTAAGATAAATCACATTTAAAATATACGATATGCCAGATATGCAGAAGGGCATGGGAAGATACAGGTGGACGATCTGTTCACTTTTATTTTTTGCCACCACCATAAATTATCTTGACCGATCGGTCATAAGTTTATTAAAGCCATACCTTGAAACACAATTTAAGTGGACAGAAAGTGATTACGCTGATATCGTAATTGCCTTTCAGCTTTCTTATGCTGTGGGTATGATTTTAGTCGGAAGATTTATTGATAAAGTAGGCACAAAAATCGGGTATGCATTATCTACATTAGTGTGGAGCCTTGCTGCAATGGGACATGCGCTTGCAACGGGCACCATGGGATTTGCGGTTGCGCGTGCAGCCCTTGGCGTTAGTGAAGCCGGTAATTTTCCTGCAGCTATAAAAACTACAAGCGAGTGGTTTCCCAAAAAAGAAAGAGCTTATGCAACCGGCATATTTAACTCCGGTGCTAACATTGGGGCTATAGTGGCGCCACTTACGGTGCCGCTGATTGCAGAAAAGATGGGATGGGAATGGGCCTTTATTCTTACAGGTGCAATAGGTTTTATTTGGTTGGCTTTGTGGATATATGTGTATGAAATTCCCGCGAAGAATAAGCGTCTTTCAAAAGAAGAATTTGCTTACATAAACAGCGATAGTGATGAGCCTGTTGATACTGTAGAGAAAGCGCCTAAAACTTCCTGGTTTAAATTGTTAGGCTTCAAACAAACATGGGCATTTGTGCTGGGCAAATTTTTAACTGATCCGGTATGGTGGTTTTATCTTTTCTGGTTACCCGCATTCCTCGATGCGCAATACGGTGTAACGGGAACTGCTATAGCCCTGCCCGTGGCATTGGTTTATACCATGTCAAGCGTTGGCAGTATTGGTGGCGGCTGGCTGCCATTGTACCTTATAAGAAAGGGCTGGCCCGTTTATAAAGCAAGAAAAACATCTATGCTTATTTATGCATTTTGCGTAATACCCGTGGTGTTTGCACAATGGCTTGGTTCGATGAATATGTGGCTGGCTGTCCTTATTATCGGTCTTGCAGCATCTGCTCACCAGGCCTGGAGCGCTAACATGTTTACGACTGTTTCAGATATGTTCCCCAAAAAAACGGTCGCCTCTGTAACGGGCATTGGTGGTATGGCAGGCGCTGTTGGTGGCATACTGATTGCCTTGCTCGCAGGAATGCTGTTTGATAAATATAAAGCCTTGGGTAATATTGAAACCGGGTATTATATCATGTTTTTTATATGCGGATCCGCTTATCTTATTGCATGGGTGGTTATGCATTTGTTAGTGCCAAAAGAAGAGAGGGTAAATATATAACCGATCACTGTTGTTACAATAAAAATCTTTTATTAATCTGAGAAACAGGCAGCTGCTATCTTTCACGGCCCCCACTCCTTCAGGAGAGAGCCTGTCCCGATTTTTATCGGGAGGGGTAGGAGTGAGGTAATTATATAAACGTCCTCACACCCGTAGATGTATAAGAATGCCTGAATTCTTTAGGCGTACTGTCTTTTTTCTTTTTAAAAATCCTGTTGAAGTTTGACATGTTATTGAAGCCGCACTTATAGGCAACTTCGTTTATACTATCCGTTGTGTCAATCAACATGCGCGATGCGTGTCCAAGGCGGACTTCATTTAATGTATCAACAAAAGTTTTCCCGGTTCTTAATTTAAAAAAGCGGCTGAGGGAAACTTCTGTCATGCCGGCAATTTTTGCCGCGTCATTCAATGAAATATTTTGGCTAAAATTATTATTTACATAAGCCATTATCTTTTCAATTCTCCGGCTGTTATAGTATGGTGTTTCTTTGTTAAATGAGGTGTCAGAAAGCGTCCTGATATTGCGTGACGTTGAAAGATCGTGAAGTATGGATAATAATTCCAGCACTGAATCAAAGCCATGTTTCTCCGTTAATTGTTTTATCCTTGGCATTATCGCCAAGGCGGTAGCATTGGAAAATAATACGCCCCGTATTGAGCGTTGAAATAAAGCCCTGATAAAGCTCATCTGATTTCGCTGTAAAAATTTTTCATCAAATAAGTCCCGGTGAAATTGTATGGTTGTTTCTTTTATCACTTTCCCATGGCATTTATTCGTAAACCAGCCATGTTGTAAGTTCGGACCCACAAGCACCAGTTCCGTATCTGTTATTTCTTCCACGTGATCACCAATTATTCGTTTGGCTCCGCCGGCATTTCGTATGAAATTTAATTCGAATTCCTCGTGAAAGTGAAGCGGGAAATCAAACTCCTTCTTGCTCCTTGAGAAAAGCGAAAAGCAATCATTTTGTGTTAGTGGAGTTATTTCCCTTAATAATTTGGCCGACATACCTTTTAAAAGTAAATTATTATGTAAATAAAGTATTAGTCAATTTCTTCGATATAAATTTATAGAAACTATTGATTATTCTTAAGTTTTATTTTGAAGGTGTAGTAATAAAATATGATTCTTAGATAAGAAAGTATTGATTTGCTATGCTAATTTAAAATACTTTTGAAATTAAAGGTTGTTTACTGAGAGGAGATAATTTACAGGCGGTCTTTTTTGGTTTTTGAATTTGCCGGATGTCCTGTTTCATTATTTTGAATTGTAAATGATGGATAAAGATGTTTAGCTATTATTACCCTGTCAATAATATATTATTTAAGAAGTTGTTTTTTTGTTTTTACGGTTGCGCGATTTTTACTCATGCTTTGCACGATAATGTTTGATACAGAACACGAATTACATCTTTGCATAACTCTTTTGTTATTTAAAATTCAATTATCTTCTTATTTCTCAATTATGAAACTGAAATTTTTTATCCTCTCGTTTTTCATATTTAGCGTTTGCATAATAAATGCTCAATCCTCTTCTTTTGCTACCGTGAAAGATGGACAATTTTATGTGGATAATCATCCGCATTATTATATTGGAACTAACTATTGGTATGGGGGCTTACTTGCGCTTAAGAAAGATAAAGCTAAAGGTATAGACAGGTTAAGACGGGAGCTTGATTTTTTAAAAGCCAATGGTGTTACCAATTTGCGGGTACTCGCAGGGTCAGAAGGAAAGGGATTGATTAACGGGGTGAATAGAGTAGGTCCTCCATTGCAATCCAGCGAAGGTGTTTTTGATGCTGACTTTTTAAAAGGGATGGATGCCTTACTATCAGAAATGGGTAAACGAAATATGAAAGCCGTAATTTACCTGAGTAACAACTGGAACTGGAGTGGTGGTTTTCTTCAATACCTGAAATGGAACCACCTGATTCCCGATTCAGTTTTTGCAAAAGATATTCCCTGGAGCGAATTAGGTGAATACACGAGCAAATTTTATGACTGCGAAAAATGCAAAGAAGATTATATAAAACAAGCTTCCTATATTATCAGCCGCACTAATTCGATTACGCATAAAAAATATACAGAAGATCCGGGTATCATGGCATGGGAACTTGCCAACGAACCACGGCCTATGAAGCCTTCTGCGGTTAATTCTTATAAAAAATGGATAAGTAATACAGCGGCCTTCATTAAAAATCTTGATCCCAATCATTTGGTTACGACTGGCACCGAAGGTTACATGAGCACAGAAAGTATGCAATTGTATAAAGAGATAAACGATGATAAAAATATTGATTACCTCACCATACACATTTGGCCAAAAAACTGGAGTTGGTTTATGGGCAAAGACATTGCCGGTGGTATGGATTCAGTTATTAGTAAAACCATTAATTATTTGCACCAGCATGAAACGATAGCAAAAGAATTAAATAAGCCATTGGTGATAGAAGAATTTGGTTTGCCAAGAGATCATCATTCTTACGATATTGATTCTCCTACAACCTATCGTGACATGTATTATACAAAAATCCTGGAACAATGGCTTGCAAGCAAAAGACAAAACGGGCTGCTTGGCGGCGTGAATTTCTGGGCGTATGGCGGAGAAGCAAAACCAATCAAAGGCCAAATAATGTGGAAAGAAGGCGATGCATATATGGGTGATCCTCCAATGGAAGAACAAGGTTTGAATACGGTTTTTAACTCAGATAAAAGTACCTGGCGTTTGATAGATTCTTTTTCGGGAAAAGCAAATAAAAATGCAGGTATGAATGATTTGCCTTCAAATAAAAAAGCAACTTCTCAAACAATAGATCTCTATCACAACTTAAAAACACTCCTGCAAAAACGTAGTATGTTCAGCCACTACGATCTTGCTTATGGAGTGGAATGGAAGTATGTTCTTAATGCAGGCAATAAGGCTTCAGGCGAAACCGAATATTATCTTCCTTTTAAAAGACAAAAGCCAGGATGGGATTTTTTAAAATTTTCTGAAGGGCCAAATATTTTATTTCAAAAAGATACTGTAAAATAACAGCTATACGAATGAAACTTCAACTGTTAGATATTTCAATAGTTGTTCTTTACCTGGTATCGATGCTGATGATTGGCTGGTATTACAGAAAGAAAGCCCGGCAGAATAAAGAGAGCTATTTGTTGGGTGGAAAAAAACTTCCATGGTACTTGCTGGGACTTAGTGATGCATCAGATATGTTTGATATTAGCGGTACTATGTGGATGGTGGCTCTTTGTTTTATTTACGGCTTTAAAAGTATTTGGATACCGTGGTTATGGCCTGTCTTCAACCAGGTTTTTAATATGATGTTTTTGGCAAAGTGGCTGCGACGTTCTAACGCCGACACAGGCGCTGAATGGCTGGCAACAAGGTTCGGTATAATCGGCAAAGGTGTAAAAGCCTCACACAACATAGTGGTGGTGTTTGCCTTGATAGGATGCCTTGGCTTCCTGGCTTATGGCTTCGTGGGGCTTGGAAAATTCATAGAAATTTTTGTACCCTGGAGCGTCGTGCAGCCTTATGTTCCCTTTCATGTAGGTGCGGACTATGTGGCACATTTTTATGGAATAATTTTCACTTTGTTCGCCATGTTTTATTCCATCCTCGGCGGTATGCATAGCATTGTTATCGGCGACTTTATTAAGTATGCAATAATGACGATCGGTTGCATTGCCATTGGTTATATTGCCATGACTCACCTTCATGGACAAACGCTGCAGGTTCCTAAAGGCTGGGATCACCCTTTTTTCGGACTTGATCTTAACCTGGACTGGAGCCACATATTACCCGCCGCAGTACAAAAAATTTCTGATGACAACTTTGGTCTCTTTGGAATATTTTTTATGATGATGCTGTTCAAAGGAGTATTCGCAAGCCTTGCGGGCCCTGCACCTAACTATGACATGCAAAAAATATTATCAACAAAGTCACCAAAAGAGGCTTCGAAAATGACCGGCTTTGTTTCGATTATTTTGTTACCTGTTCGCTATACAATGGTGATAGGCCTCACGGTGCTTGCTGTTCTTTATTATAACCAGCTCGATCTTTCTGTACCTGGTGGCGGCACTGATTTCGAAAGAATACTTCCCGGCGCCATTAATAATTTTCTTCCTGTAGGTATTCTCGGTATTGTGCTCACAGGATTGCTGGGAGCATTTATGGGCACCTTTTCCGGAACATTAAATGCAGCGCAGGCTTACATTGTAAACGATATTTATCTTAAGTATGTAAATCCCGGGGCACCTACGAAGCGCATCATAACCCTCAACTATGTTGTGGGCGTAGTGGTAGCGGCTGTCGGGATTGTTCTCGGCTTTTTTGCGAAGGATGTAAATTCAATATTGCAATGGATCGTTGGTGCTTTATATGGTGGCTATATTGCGGCAAATATGCTCAAATGGTATTGGTGGCGCTTTAATGCAAATGGATTTTTTTGGGGAATGATGGCAGGTATACTTGCCGCACTCGTTTTTCCATTCATATTTACAGGATTGCCTTTATATAATTGGCCGTTGTTATTTTTAATATCTCTTATCGGTTGTATTGCCGGCACTTATTCCGCACCGCCTACTGACACTGAAATTTTAAAAAGGTTTTATAAGCAGGTACGGCCGTGGGGATTTTGGAAACCTATACATGAACTGGTAGTTACAGAAGATCCCTTATTTGTTCCGAATAAAAGATTTAAGTTGGATATGTTTAATGTGGTACTCGGAATAATGGGTCAATGCTGTCTTACAATTCTGCCGATGTATTTTGTACTGTGGATGAAACTACCTTTATTGATCACGATTGTTATCCTTGCAGTCATCGCTATCATTCTTAAAAAAACATGGTGGAACAAATTAGAAAATTAATTACAATCTATAACCTTGCCGTTCGGCTATAATACGCTGTTATGAATACATATTTTAATGACAGGTGGCAATTCTTACAGAATGCCTATAAAGAATTAGTAAAAAAAACTAATAGTAAAATTGAATCGGCTAATGGCATATTTAACCGTTATGAAAACCCTGTTCTCACAGCTGCGCATGTACCATTGGATTGGCGCGTCGATTTTAACCCCGCCACCAATCCGTTCCTGCTGGAAAGATTTGGCATCAATGCGACTTTCAACGCCGGAGCTATTAAGGTTAATAATAAATATATACTCGCCGCAAGGGTGGAAGGAACGGACAGAAAATCATTTTTTGCACTCGCTGAAAGTGACAATGGGATAGATAATTTTATTTTTAGGGATGAACCAATAATGATGCCTGGTACTGGTAGCGCGGAAACTAACATCTATGACATGCGCCTTGTGCAACATGAAGATGGCTGGATCTATGGGATTTTTTGTACTGAAAAGCGTGACCCTTCAGCTACTGAAGGCGATCAGTCAGCTGCTGTTGCACAGTGCGGCATAGCAAGAACGAAAGACCTACTGGACTGGCAGCGTTTACCTGACCTTAAAACACCTTCTCCGCAACAACGAAATGTTGTACTGCATCCTGAGTTTGTAAAAAATAAATATGCATTTTATACTCGTCCTCAGGATAGTTTTATTGAAGCGGGCTCTGGCGGTGGCATAGGGTTTGGCGTATGCGACGACATAGAAAATGCAATAATTAGAAAGGAAATTGTTATTGATAAAAGAATTTACCACACAGTTTATGAAGCAAAAAACGGCCTCGGCCCTGCACCAATTAAAACTGGAAAAGGCTGGCTACACCTGGCGCACGGCGTAAGAAATACTGCCGCAGGTTTGCGTTATGTTATTTATATGTTCCTCACTGACTTGCATAACATCACCAAAATTATTCACAAGCCCGGCGGATATTTTATGGCGCCCGAAGAAGATGAAAGAATAGGAGATGTGCCCAATGTCTTATTTTCTAACGGTTGGATCGCAGACAAAGATGGAACTGTGTTTATTTACTATGCTTCTTCCGACATGAAAATGCATGTGGCAACTTCTACGGTTGAAAAATTATTAGACTATGTGATCAACACGCCGGAGGACGGATTTACATCTGAAGCTTCTGTGAATACCGTTATGGGAATTATCCGCTCGAACAGGAAATATACAGAAGGTGAAAATACCAACGGAATTATAACACAAGATTTTTCAAACACAGTGAACGCGTAAAGCTCTATCATTTCATGAAGGAACAGCTTCTTAAGTTCGAAAAGGAATTAACAGATGAGTTACAAAGGATTCTTTCTTATTGGATAAAAAATACAATTGATGAAACTAATGGCGGTTTCTATGGACGCATTAGTAATGAGAATAAAATTTACCCGGATGCTCCAAAAGGTTCTGTGTTAAACAGCAGGATATTATGGTCGTTTTCTGCAGCTTATAATCTTACAAACAATTATGATTACCTGCAAACAGCTGCCAGGTCAAGTCAGTATATTTTGGATCATTTTATTGACTCTGTAAATGGTGGCGTGTACTGGACAGTTGATTCTAAAGGAAACCCCCTCGATACAAAGAAACAGTTTTACGCACTATCGTTTGCTGTGTATGCCTTTAGCGAATTTGCAAAATGCTGCGACCGTGAAGACGCAAAAAACACGGCAATTAGTTTGTATAATGTAATTGTTGCCAAAAGTTATGACCGTGAATATGGTGGTTACATTGAAGCGCTTTCCATAGACTGGAAAGAATTAGAAGATATAAGGCTTAGCAACAAAGATGCGAACGAAAAGAAATCAATGAATACACATTTGCATATCCTGGAAGGCTTTGCAAATCTCTACACGATATGGCCTGATCAGGGATTAAAGAAAAAAATTGAAGAGTTGATACACATCTTTTTGGAT
>JBDTSD010000131.1:0-12387 GCA_039931355.1 Ginsengibacter sp. | reverse complement strand
ATTTGTAAAAGGAATTAGCCATCGTTTGAAAGAAACTCCTATTGCTGCCAAACAACCTGATAACGGAAATATAAAACTTGTGCGTCATCAAAACGGAAATCTTATTTCTCCTTTGGTGCAAGACATACTTTCAACAGAACTTGCAGGAAGTATTTGTGTGTTGACAAAAACAAATGATGAAGCGCTACGGATAACAGGGCTGCTTATAAAAAATGGAATGCAAGCAAAGTTGATTCAAAGCAATGATGGTTTCAATTTGCAAAATCTTTTAGAAGTCCGTTTTCTCCTGAATGAAATAAATATGGGAGACGATGTAAAAATTATAAATGAAGAAGTTTGGGCAAGCGCAAAAAATGAATTGAGAAAAAGATTTCAGCAGAGTTCAAAGCTGGAAGTGTGCAATAATCTAATCAAACAATTTGAAGACAGCAATTCCAAGAAGAAATACAAATCCGATTTAGAAGTTTTTGTAAGAGAATCAAAACTTGAGGATTTCTACAATGAAAACGGGGAGACGATTTTTGTTTCTACAATTCATAAAGCAAAAGGGAAAGAGTTTGAAAACGTTTTCATTATACTCGAAAACTTCAACGCCACGACCGATGAAGCAAAACGCCAATTGTATGTTGCAATGACAAGGGCAAAACGCAACTTGACGATTCACTTAAACGGAAATTATCTTGACGACATTACCGCAGAAAATTTGGAGAGAGTGGAAGACAGAGAAACGCATTTACCCCCAAGCGAAATGACAATGCACTTGTCTTTCAAAGATGTTTGGTTAGACTATTTTATTACAAGACAACATCTTGTTTCGCAACTGACAAGTGGAGATATGTTGACTATAAACAATAATGAATGCATAAACGCAAGAGGACAATCCGTATTGAAATTTTCAAAGCAATTTCTAAATACAATTGAAACACAAAACAAAAAAGGGTATCACTTAAAACAAGCAAAAGTTAATTTCATTGTTTACTGGAAAAAAGAAGGCGCAGATCAAGAATCAAAAATTATTTTGCCTGAGATTTATTTTGAAAAGTAAATTTTAATAAGAATCGAATCTGTCTCCATTTTTTTATTGATACTTGCAATTGTTTAAATCATAAAAACGGTTCTCACATTCAATTTATATGGGGAAAATAATGTGAAGAAAATAAACACTTCACATCTCTCACTCATTCAAAATCTTAGTATTAAATTGTAAATACTATGCCCAATATAAAATTATTTGAAAGCAAAAAGGTAAGAACACATTGGGATGCAGAAAAGGAACAGTGGTATTTCTCTGTAATAGATGTAATCGAAATACTTACCGATAGTACTATTCCAAAAAGATATTGGACTGATTTAAAAAAGAAGCTTCTGGCGGAAGGAAGTGAGGTGTACGAAAAAATCGTACAACTGAAATTGGAAGCGAGCGATGGAAAAAAATATGCTACCGATTGTCTTGATACAACTGACTTATTCAGAATGATTCAATCCATCCCCTCACCCAAAGCAGAACCTTTTAAGCAGTGGCTTGCAAAAACAGGATATGAAAGAATCGAAGAAATACAAGACCCGGAAAAAAGTATTGACAGGGCGATGGAAAATTATCTGAAACTTGGCCATAGCAAAGAATGGATCAACCAACGATTGAAAAGTATTGAAGTAAGAAAAGAACTTACTGATGAATGGGAGAATCGTGGCGTAAAAAAAGGACAGGAATTTGCAACACTTACTGATATTATTACACAGGGATGGAGCGACAAAACAGTGAAGCAATACAAACAACATAAAAATCTGAAAAAGGAAAACCTTCGAGATAATATGACCAACCTTGAGCTTGTGCTTAATATGCTTGCAGAAGCGACAACTACAGAGATCAGCAAAGAAAAAGATCCAAAAACTTTTGATGATAATAGAAGAATTGCCCAACAGGGCGGAACGATTGCGGGCAATACAAGAAAAGAGATTGAAACAAAATCCGGGAAAAAGATTGTGAGTTCATTGAATGCAAAAAGATTGAGATCAGAAAGCGAGATCAAGAAATTAAAAGGCTGACAACTTTGCAAACAAAACTCCGAAGAAGCAATAATCTCTACACTATCGGTAGAATTGAGTTTGTCAAATCTAAAACCTGGATAGCAAGTTCTTTCTTTGGGCCTTTGATAAAAATCATTTTTTGAACAAGCTTTTTTTAAACATTAGTACATTGTAATCGCTGATGTCAAAAATCCCTCTAAAAATAAAGCTCTTCTTTATAGCCGCAGTTACTTTATTCACGTGGTTTTGGCTCTCTTTACCCAAAAAATTATTCAACGCACCTGCAAGCTTTGTAATCGAAGATAAAGATGGCACTCTTTTAAATGCATCTATTGCTGCTGATGGACAATGGCGTTTTCCTTATGATGAAAATGTACCTACAAAATTTATAAAATGCATTACAACTTTTGAAGACAAAAGATTTTACAATCATCCCGGAATAGATATAATGGCGTTCACAAGAGCTGCTTTAAGAAATGTTAGGAGTAAAGAAGTTGTACAGGGAGGAAGCACACTAACGATGCAGGTTATACGCTTAAGCCGTCATGAAACAAACAGGAATATCTGGGAAAAAATTATTGAAAGCATTCAGTCAGTAAGACTGGAGTGCAGCTATTCAAAAAATCAAATCATGGCGATGTATGCCTCGCAAGCTCCCTTTGGAAGTAACGTGGTTGGCCTCGATGCAGCATCCTGGCGATATTTTGGCCGCAGCCCGGAAAAACTTAGCTGGGGCGAAATGGCATCGTTGGCTGTGTTGCCGAATGCGCCGGCGCTTGTGCATCCGGGTAAAAACCGTAATGTTCTTTTGAGAAAAAGAAATGCTTTACTTGATAAACTTTTGGCAAAGAAAAGTATAGATAATTCAACCTGCTATCTTTCAAAGCTTGAGCCACTTCCCGGAAACCCTGTTCCATTGCCGCAACTGGCTCCCCACTTACTCCAGCGATTTAAAGAAGATAAAGCGAATGATAAAAATCTTTCCCCGGCAATAAAAACTACCATTGATATCAACCTTCAAAAAAATGTAACTGATATTTTAAACGACCACCACAACGTTTTAAAAGGCAACGGCATAAACAATGAATGTGCTTTGGTGCTTGATGTTGAAACAGGAAATGTATTGGCTTATGTCGGAAATATTGATGGCCATAATAACCCGGAACTTGAAAGCGATGTGGATGTAATTAAAGCGCCACGCAGCCCCGGTAGTGCATTAAAGCCGATTTTGTATTCTGCTATGTTTAGTGAAGGGATGATTTTGCCAAACTCTCTTATACCGGATATTCCAACACAGATCGGTGGGTACACGCCGCAGAATTTTGACCTCGATTATGATGGTGCTGTCCCTGCGTCAATAGCACTTGCCCGTTCATTAAATATTCCGGCAGTAAAACTTTTGCAGCAATACAAATACCAGCGCTTTTATGATTTATTAAAACAGCTTGGAATGACAACGCTTAACAAGCCTGCGGATAATTATGGCCTGTCGTTAATATTAGGGGGAAGCGAAGTAACCATGTGGGATCTTGCGGGCATTTATGCAGGCATGGCGCGGGTGGTAAATCATCAAAAGAAAAACAAGGGGCTTGCTTTGAAAAAAGATTTTTTTGCACCAAAATATTTTGATGTTGAGAAGCCAATAAAGACTACAGCCAATGATGAAGCCATCAATTCATTGGATGCCACTTCCATTTGGTTCACTTTCCAGGCAATGGAAGAAGTGATGCGACCCGGTGAAGAAGGCTTATGGCAACAATTTTCTTCATCGCAACGAATCGCCTGGAAAACTGGCACCAGCTTTGGTTTCAGGGATGCGTGGGCAATAGGCATTACGCCAAAATACGTAGTCGCTGTATGGACTGGCAATACTGATGGCGAAGGAAGAGCAGGGTTAATCGGCGTGCAAACTTCGGCTCCAATCATGTTCGATATATTCAGGGAACTTCCATCATCCAAATGGTTTTCCAAACCACAAAACAATTTTTCTTTTATTCCTGTGTGCAGGCAAAGCGGTTACCGGGCTAATGTTGATTGCCCGGATGTGGATACAATTATGGTATCAAAAAACGGGTATCGGTCACCGTTATGTCCGTATCATAAACTAATTCACTTAGATGCTACCGGCACTTTCCGTGTAGATGAAAGTTGCGAATCGCCGGCAAATATGATTCATAAAAGCTGGTTTGTTTTAACGCCAACTATTGAATGGTATTACAAACAAAAAAATCACGATTACAAGCCCTTGCCGCCATACAAAGCAGGTTGCGAGTTCTCTGATATGGGAAAGCAAATGGAGATGATATATCCGCAACAGGATGCTAAAATTTATGTGCCGCTTGAAATAGATGGCAGCCGGGGCAAAACAATTTTTACCGCCGCACATAGAAAGCCGGGCAGCAAAATTTTCTGGCATCTCGATGATGAATATATTGGTACCACTATTAATTTTCATCAAATGGCTTTTAGTCCCTCTCCCGGCAAACATTTGCTTACTATTGTGGATGAAAATGGGGAAAGCGTGAGCAGGGAATTTGAGATTATAACCCCTAACCCCTAAAGGGAAACAATGACAACAAATGCAAACAAAGAATAAATTTTTAGAACTCGCAAATCATCACTTTAAATTTGGGATGTATTTGTTTTATAAACTTCCTGCGGCATTTTTTTCCGGGGTAAGGGTACGGGAGATTGATGAAGAGAAATGCATAACATCTGTGCCATATAAATGGCTTACGCAAAACCCTTTTCGCTCAACTTATTTTGCTTCGCTGGCGATGGCTGCTGAAATGAGCACGGGAACATTAGCATTAAGTAATGTTTATAAAAGAACACCGCAAGTATCAATGCTATTAGTAAACATCCAGGCAAATTATTTTAAGAAAGCAACCGGCACTATCTATTTTACTTGTGAGCAGGGAAAAGAAATTACTGCTCTGGTGGAAGAAGCTATACAAACCGGTGAGGGTAAAAGTATAATTGTAAAGTCAACGGGTAAAAATAAAGATGGGGACATTGTTGCTGAATTTTTATTTACATGGTCATTCAAATGCAAAAGAAAATAAAGGTCTATCCTTATGATGCTAAACGAACTCAATGATGAATGGCTTTTCAAAACTGGGGTGGTTTTAAATTTGGGAGACCTCTCCTGCGTCGGGGTGACGGAAACTTAGGTGAAAGTAACGGCCTAACTTAAAGATGAAGGGCTGCGGGATAGAAGTGGAAAGCACGGTGAGGCACTTCGGCGAGCTCAGTGCAAAAGCTGCGCAGGCTTTGTACCGGACTCGTGTCCGCCGCGGCGGACCCGAACTGCAGCTGATAATAGACCTATTGATGACAGCCCCAAAAAAATAATATCTTTTCTGAGCTACCTTTCTCAAATATTTTATAGGTTACATTACCGGTTAAAATTTTACACCAGTCATCAAAAAAATAATTTATGAAAATAGCATTTCATGGCGCGGCACGCATGGTTACAGGGTCCAAGCATCTTCTTACTTTAACCAATGGAAAAAAATATTTATTGGATTGTGGCTTATTCCAGGGTATGGGAAAGGATACGGACGAGCTGAACCGCGACTTTGGTTTTGTGTCTTCAGAGATTGATTATTTAATTCTTTCGCATGCGCACGTTGACCATTGCGGCCTTATTCCAAAATTGGTAAAAGAAGGGTTTAATGGAAAAATTTTTGCAACGCCTGCTACGAAAGATCTCTCTGCAATCCTGATGGCAGATAGCGCAGGCATACAGGAAAATGATATAAAGTTTGAAAACAAAGCCCGTGCGGCGCAGGGCAAGCCGTACCTGCAACCTTTGTACGGAATGGCAGATGCAGTGAAAGCGCTTGATTATTTTATTACTGTTGACTACGGGCAATGGCATGTGATAGACGAGAATGTTCAGTTTATGTACCTGGATGCGGGGCACATAATTGGTAGTACTACAGTGCATTTGAAAATAAAAGAAAATGGTAAGGAAACCCATCTGACTTTCTCAGGTGATGTGGGCAGATATAGGGATGTAATTTTAAAATCCCCGCGTGAATTCCCGCAGGCTGATTATATTATTATGGAATCAACTTATGGCAATAAACTGCATGACGGAGAAGCCAGCACTCCTGATGATCTATTAGAATGGATAACAAAAACCTGTTTGCGGAGAAAAGGAAAATTGATCATCCCTGCCTTCAGCGTGGGTCGCACACAGGAGATTTTATTTTCATTGAACCAGCTGGAAAATGAAAACAGGCTTCCTGCTTTAAAGTATTTTGTTGACAGTCCGCTAAGCCAGGAAGCAACGAAAGTAATAGAAAGCTATCCGCAATATTTCAACAACCGTATTCAAAAAATATTAATGAGCGATCATGATCCTTTTGATTTTAAAGGTTTAAAATTTACCCAAAGTGTAGAGGAAAGTAAGATGCTTAATTACCTTGATGAACCCTGTGTAATTATTTCAGCGAGTGGCATGGCAGATGCAGGAAGGGTTAAGCACCACATAAGTAACAATATTGAAAACAGCCGCAATTCAATTTTATTCTCCGGCTATTGCGAGCCGCGTTCATTGGGAGGAAGATTAAAGCTGCATCCAAAAGAGGTTGGGATTTTCGGTATAACGCATGAAGTAAATGCGGAAATAGGCGAGATCAGGAGCATGAGTGCGCATGGGGATTACAATGATCTTAGCCAGTGGCTTGCCTGCCAGGATCCCAAACAGGTAAAGAAATTGTTCCTGGTGCATGGTGACTATGATGTACAATTAGAATTTAAAAACAGGTTGATAGGAAAAGGTTTCACTGATGTTGAGATTCCGCCAAGGCATTGGGAAATTGGGTTGGGATAGTTAGAAGTGTATCGTTGTAGGGAAAAAGGCTGCCTTTTTTATTCGTTATTTTTGCCAAATAAAATGACAATAGAAAAATGGCAAAAGTTGGAATAAACATATCAACAGGAACTTTACAGAAAGATGAAATAATTGTAGGCATTGACCTCGGAACAACAAACAGTCTTGTAGCAATTATTCACCCCGACACAAAACAGGCAGTTGCCTTAAAGGAACATGACAGTAGTTCATTAGTGCCATCAGTTGTGCATTTCAATGAAAGTGGCGATGCGAGTGTAGGAGAGCAGGCAAGAGAATTTTTAATAACAGAGCCGCACAATACTATTTTTTCTGCGAAAAGATTGATGGGGAAATCTTATAAAGATCTTAAAGAACATAATTCTTTTTTTACCTATAAAATTATTGACGACGACACGGAAAGCTTGGTAAAAGTACAGGTTGGAAGTAAATTCTATTCGCCTGTTGAGCTTTCTTCTTTCATTTTAAAAGAGTTGAAACATCGGGCTGAACATATATTAAAGACTCCGGTAAATAAAGCGGTGATAACTGTTCCTGCTTACTTTAATGATGCCCAGCGCCAGGCAACACGTGATGCCGGAAAACTTGCAGGCCTTGATGTATTGCGCATTATCAACGAGCCTACGGCAGCAAGCCTTGCTTATGGTATTGGGTTAAATAAGGAGGAAACAAAAACAATTGCAGTGTATGATCTCGGTGGTGGCACTTTCGATATTTCAATTTTGAAAATAAGCAACGGTGTATTTGATGTGCTTTCCACAAACGGTGATACATATCTGGGTGGTGATGATTTTGATAATGTGCTGGTGAAATTTTGGATACAACAGTCAGGGCTAAACGAAGAAGATACTCAAAAGGACAAAGAATTATCACAAGCGCTGCGATTGAAAGCTGAAGAAGCTAAGAAGCATCTTTCTTCAAATGAAAATTTTTCAGCGACCATTAATGAAATGAAGCTGGAAATTTCAAAAGCCAAATTTGAATCTTTGATTCAACCTTTTATTGACAAAACAATTGCATCGTGCAAAAGCGCTTTAAAAGATGCGGAGCTTTCCGCATCAGATATAGAAGACGTAGTAATGGTTGGCGGCTCAACACGAGTTCCGTTGGTGATAAAAAGTGTCTCTGATTTTTTTGGCAAGAAGGTAAATAACTCTGTGAATCCTGATGAAGTAGTTGCCCTTGGTGCCGCAATACAGGCAGATATTTTAGCTGGAAATAATAAAGATTTTTTATTGCTCGATATCACTCCGCTTTCTCTTGGAATAGAGACCCGCGGAGGTTTAATGGATGTGTTGATCCCAAGGAATTCAAAAATACCTTCAACTGTTTCAAGACAGTACACTACACAGGTGAATGGACAAAGCGGTATGAAAATAGCAGTGTACCAGGGAGAAAGGGATTTGGTAAATGATAATCGTAAGCTCGCAGAATTCAATCTGACAGCGATACCCGGCATGCCTGCAGGCTTACCAAAAGTAGAAGTGACTTTTTTAATAAATGCTGACGGTATATTAATAGTAAAAGCAAAAGAACTTCGAAGTGGCGTAGAGCAAAGTATAGAAGTGCAGCCGCAGTATGGCCTTACTGATGATGAAGTTGAAAAGATGTTACTGGATTCCATAACCCATGCGAAAGATGATATTGCTACAAGAGCTTTGCTTGAAGCAAGAACGGAAGGGGAGCAGCTTTTAGAAACCACAGAAAAATTTATTCAGAAAAATTTAAAAGAACTTCAGCAGGAAGAGATGATCGATACAGCCAACGCAATGCAGGCGCTGCAGCTCGCCCTCACTATGGAAGATAAGGATCTGATACATTCAAAAATTGAGGAGTTGAATGATATTAGCCGCCCGTACGCAGAAAGGGTGATGGATAAAGCCATCAGCTCAGCTATGAAAGATAAAAGCGTTTACGAGAATTGAGTTTTATATCTCAACGCAGGTTTTTCGATATATTTCCACGATAGCAATGCAAGTATTCCCGAGCAAAAAAGCGATAGCAGCAGGTTAGTTAAAACGCTTTGATTAAAACCGGATATTTGAAAAAAGAATTGTTGAATGGGGAATGTATAAATGTACACGCCGTAAGAAATATCGTTTTTGATCCGAATAGTAAACCAATTTGTAAATGCTATAAAATAAGTTGCCAGGCTGAAAAATATTACTTCATCCATTAAGATATTCACTTTTATCAACGCGGTTAATTTTACAATCATCAACAGCCCGCTTGCTATGAATAAATAAATGGCAATTTTTTTCGAAATAATCTTCGTCTGCACAATCCCCCCAAATAAAAATGCGCATGCTAGCAAGAGGCTCTTTTGATCAGGCATTAGGGTGGTGTATTTCGCTGTCCCGCTCATTAGAAAGCAAACAATAATTAGCGTTATAAAAGTTATTATTAATACTTTTTTTCTTTTAAATATTCCCGTAAGCATTAATAATAACAATAGACCATACAACTGAAGTTCAAGGCTAATACTCCATAAAGAGCCATTGAAACCTCCTATAGCAAACCCGGTTCGTTCAAAAACGCCCGGTAGCCTAAACCTGATTCGTATTCCTGAGGCGGTCCATAGATATTTCCATGTATCTGCATCAGTAAAATAATTCTTAACGCTAAAGGTGGTTAACAAAGGGCCAGCAACAAAAACACTCAATAGCACAACAACAATTAACGCCGGATAAATTCTTAAAACTCTTTTCTTTAAAAAAGCCGCTAATGACTTTGAATTCATCGCGCTTGCGGTTACAAGATACCCGCTGGTAAAAAAAAAGATGTACAATCCTATAGAAGATAAATAATATCTTCCTCCTGTTACTATGTGAACTGGTTCCAGTAAAGCGTTTCCTGTAATGGCGTAAGAATGTGTGATTCCGACCAGCACTGCCGCAAAAATTCTCAAGAAATTGAAATTATTACGGTGATTTATTTGTGAGTACAAGCAATTTATTTGAGACTGGTAATTAATTAACGCAACGATTGAAGGCGGCTTACATATTTCGCAATCATATCAAACTCAATATTTACATGCATTCCCTCCTGCAGGCTTTTCATATTAGTATGTTCAAATGTATAAGGAATGATGGCAACACTGAAATTTTGTAAGTCAACATTAAAAATTGTAAGACTAATACCGTTCAGGCTGATTGAGCCTTTTTCAATAACCAGCCCCGCAAACTTTTCAGCAAATTCAAAAGTAAATTCATAGCTTCCTTCGAGATCATTTTTTGATATACATTTTGCCGTGCAGTCCACATGCCCCTGAACTATATGTCCATCCAGGCGTCCGCCCATTTTCATGGAGCGTTCCAGGTTTATTAAATCGCCGCTCTTCCATGCGCCAATATTTGTTTTATCCAGGGTCTCTTTTATGGCAGTTACTTTATAAATATCATCTTTAATTTCTTCTACCGTAAGGCAAACACCATTATGCGAAATACTTTCATCAATAGCCAATTCAGGAGAAATGTTGCTTTTAATATAAAAGCTTTTGTTTGTGCCTCGCCACGTAATATCCTGAACAGTTCCAACGGCTTCAATAATTCCTGTAAACATATAAATGGCTATTTGTTTGCTTTTTTTAAGATTTATCTCTTTCTGAATATTTAAATTTAAAAATTTACTTTATCTTCGCAATCCTAAAAATAATAAAAGGAATATTTATGCTGATTATTGATTCAAAAGACTGCGAAAATATTGATAAAGCGCTCAAAAAGTACAAGAAAAAATTTGAGAAGAGCCGTACTTTATTGCAGCTCAGAGAGCGCCAGGCTTTCACAAAGCCATCTGTAAAGCGTCGTCACGAAGTTTTAAAAGCAGTTTACAAGCAACAAATTGACAGCGGTAAAATAGAAGTTTAATATACTTCTTCTTAATATCTTATACCGGTTAGCCAGGGTTTATTAACTTTACAGCTACCGGTTTTTTTATGCAACCAACTGAAACCTATCCCATACAGGAATTTCTCAATTACCTTACTTTCCAGAAGAGATATTCACCGCACACCATTATCTCTTATCAAAATGATTTATCTGCATTTTTTGATTTCATAATTGTTCAATACAATTATATAAGTCTTGCAGAAATATCCCCTTCTATAGTCCGATCGTGGCTTGCTTCAGTAAAAGAAAACAAAGCATCATCTAAAACAATTAATCGAAAAATATCATCGCTAAAATCTTTTTTTAAGTATCAGCTTAAAAATGATAAGATTAAAAGCAGTCCTATGGCGGCAATTAGTTCCGTTAAGGTGAGCAAAAGGCTTCCGTCATTTGTTGAGCAAAAAGATATTGAGTTTCTGTTAAGCGATATTGAATTTCCGGACACGTGGGAGGGCAAAACAAATCGCCTTTTGCTACAAATTTTTTACAATACAGGCATCAGGTTAAGTGAACTTATTAATTTGAAAGAATCCCAGGTAGATAAAAGTAATGGTGCGATTAAAGTATTAGGAAAAGGAAATAAGGAAAGAATAATTCCGGCAGGCAATCAGTTGCTGAACGAGATTGCTGCTTACGTTTCAGATAAAAAAGCGATGTTTCCCGGATATGAGCCGGATGTTCTTTTTCTTAATGAAAAAGGAAAGGGTTTATATTCAAAATATGTGTATAGGGTAGTAAAAAAATATCTCGGCAGCGTGTCAACTAATGAAAGAAAAAGCCCTCATATTTTGCGGCATACTTTCGCAACTCATTTAACTAATAATGGTGCCGATATCAACGCCGTAAAAGAACTTCTCGGTCATTCCAGTCTGGCTTCCACCCAGGTTTATACGCATAATTCTATTGAAAAACTTCGGGAAGTCTATAATCAATCCCATCCTAAATCATGAATATTTTCCACAATTTTTTTTTGAAAAATGCGTTATGAAATGTAATTTCATTCTCGTAGAATATAGCTTACTGTAAACCTTCCTCCTTAATGGCTTATATTTTTTTATTTCCCTCACATATATTGTTCACTGTTAAAACTAAAGATTACTATGAACGTAAACATTCAGACCCTGCATTTTGAAGCAGACACAAAACTGGTATCGTATGTCGAAAAAAAGTTGTCCAAATTAAACCAGTTTCATGATCGAATAACTAAAGTGGATGTATTTCTAAAGTTGGATAATGTAGTTCACAACATTAAAGATAAAATCGCCGAGATAAAAGTACATGTACCGAGGCATGATTTTTTTGTGAAGCATTCTTCCAAATCATTTGAAGAAAGTTTTGATTTCGCACTCGATTCAGTAATTACCCAGATTAAACGAAAAAAACAAAAAATGGCAGCATAGAATTTTCAAGATTATACACTTTAATCCCTTCATAATTTGGAGGGATTCTTTTTTGAAATGACCTATGAAAAACTCTTTATAACTTATGCTTTTAAAAACAGAATCATATAATAAGGTGGGATTGTTAAATGATTTCCGGCTCTTCTTTTTTGCAATAAATATTCTTTTTCAAAATTTTTCCATTAAACATTTTCCATTACCTTTGCCTTCC
>JBDTSD010000130.1:0-12740 GCA_039931355.1 Ginsengibacter sp. | reverse complement strand
AAAGAAGAAAAGGCAACACACACGATTGCGTGAAATTTTTTTAAGAAGATATTTCAAAAGCACGCGGCAAGCAACAGAAATGCCCGTCAGACTTGCTATTGGAATACACGTTGACAGAAGTTTGAGTCTATACTTTGAGAAATCTGTCAAATAAAATGATTCCTATCCCTTGAAGTTGTCCAACTTCTTGTTTAGTTATTGCATGATTGCTGAAACTTTAAGTCTTCCGCCTGCCAGGAGTAAACGTGGTTAGTAGGAAGGTTGCCCATTGCATATTCAATTTCTGAAGAATGTGCTGCTCCTGTTGTCGGTGGTCTAATTTCTTCAATGGCATTACTGGTTTCGGAGCGCAAAGCAGGCCGTGGCCTTTCATAGAAATAACGGTAAACGGGTTTGCCTTCTGTTTTGCTTTGCACATCACTCTATTTCCATGTGCTGTGAACAATAAATCTGTACCCGGCAAGGGCAGTAGCAACTGTCATTACATCATCATCATTCTCCTCATAATACACTTGCAACATATCCGTTGCCTTGTTTCCATACAATTTTTTAACAGCGTTTTTATGCCAGGTTAGTTGGTTCCTCCCAGCACCCCATTTTTTGTTTTTATAGCAGGGACATTACTGTTACTCAACTGGGCAAAACCAGTGGAATTAAGTAATATTATAAAAAACATTGAAACAGCTATTTCCTCTTTCCTATTGGCAATCAGTCTTGAAGTTGTGACAAAATATTATGGGAGATGCACGTGGGACGTATATTGCTCTATAGAGTGATGATAGGCGATTCTATATAAGACATGAAAATAACAGCAGCTTAGAAATACAACATTAATATTAAGCGATGATTACTTTAACGCCTATTCTTTCTAACTTATTTTTATTTTCCGGTGAAATGCCCTTATCCGTCACAACAGTATTTATCTTGCTTACCGGGGCAATAAAAGCGAACCCTCTCCTTTGAAATTTACTGGAATCTGCAATTACAATTACTTCCTTTGAAATATCAATCATAATTTGATTCAAATGAGCTTCTTCAGGGTCGGGAGTTGAGATTCCAAAATCCAAATCGAAACCATCTACCCCTAAAAATAATTTGTCGCAGAAATAATCCTTGAATCCTCTTTCGGCTAAGATGCCAACTAAAGAAAGGGAATTCTTTTTCAACATTCCTCCTGGCACAATGACATTTACGTTATTATAATCAGCCAGTATTGTAGCTACATTTAACGCATTTGTAATAACAGTTAGGGCTCTAAATTGCTTTAGATTTTTAGCTAATTCGTAAGTTGTGGAACCGGAATCAATTATTATTGTATTGTTCTCCTCTATTAATTCAACAGCTTTTTTTCCTATTTCTTTTTTTTCAAGGAGGTGTTTTTTTTGTTTATCTGATAACGGATAATCCTCTTCTGCAAAATTTTGTTCAAGTTTTATTGCGCCGCCCCTGGCTCTTATCAGAACTCTTTTCTTTTCAAGTTGGGCAAGATCATTTCTAATTGTAACTCCTGTTACTCCCAACGACTCGCTTAGGTCATTCACATTGACCTGGCCATGAATTTTAAGTGATTCTAAAATTTTTATTCTGCGACTAACAGTAGACTTGCCTTCTCCATTCTGCATAAATTCTTTTTTAGACGTTAGTTGTATGAGCAATCTTTAAAATTATCACGGAACCCCCTTTTTTTCTTTTCGGGTTCAATATCCTATTTGGACTATACAACATTAAAATAGCATTTTTATTTAACTTTTAATTCCCTTTTTCATTTTAAATGAATATCGAAATGCAAAAGAAAAAATAACCGAACTTAAATACGATACAAATAAAATGTAAATATAAAAAATTATTAAGGCCTCAGGCCGTATTTACGCAATTCTATAATTAAAACAATAAAGAAAAAGGCTTTATTATGACTAAAGTAATTTTTCAGTTTATTTAGTGCATAAATTTTTTTTAGTATTTTTATAAAAAAGGAAAAGTAAATATAAAAACCTTTTATTTCATTTTATTTGAAATAAATTCATTTATTTTTTAACCTATTTGTCTTATTCTGAACTTTTGATGACTGCAAATCACAATTCATTAAATAGAGGTTAGCTAAGTTAATGATTATGATAATTGCGTAATTCAATGTCAAGATGGTACCATGAAAGATATTATTTAACCGCATTTGCCTTTATTAAGGAATAAGAAAGATCAGACTTTTTGAGATCGAAATCTTAACAATTGAAAAATTATGAGGAAAGAAACACTGGTAACTATTTTTAATTCCACCTTGTTTTTGGTTTTATTCAACTCATGCAACTCCAACTCGTCTTCCGGGAATAGCGAAATTTCAAAGGACCCTGCGTCTATTGCCAAGGGAGAAGCCATTTTTACTAAGAATTGCAGCAGTTGTCACAATTTCAAACAAGATGATATTGGACCTGCTTTAGGTGGTATTACCACGTCGGCATCAGTCAATTGGCTTAAAAATTTCATACGAGACCCCAAAAATATTATTGAATCTGGCGACAAAAAGGCCGCACAATTATTAAAAAAATATAAAGTAGCAATGCCATCGTTTGCGACTTTAAGTGATAATGAAATGGATAATCTTATTGCATTCATAAATAAGCACGGGAAATCAGGCAGGCTTGATTCGACGGAGAAAGGGAAGGAAATATTAAACCCGATTCCAGAAACCATCCCGCTTTCAAATCTCTTAGTAGGATTGAAGTTGTTGACCCAATTTCCTCCATCAGCGAACGATGGTAATTTACCTGTGACAGGGATAACCAAATTGGCTTCTCAGCCAAATACCGGTAGTTTATTTGTGGTTGACCTGCGTGGAAAATTATACAAGATAAAGAATGGTAAACAGGTAGTGTATATGGACATAGCCAAATTGAGACCCCGATTTATAAGTGAACCTGGCCAGGCAACCGGTTTTGGTAGTTTTGCATTTCATCCGGACTTTGAAAAAAATGGACTTTTATACACTACTCATACAGAATCAGCAGAGGCAGGTAAGGCTGATTTTGGTTTTTCTGATTCCATTAAAGTAGGTCTCCAGTGGATACTTACAGAATGGAAAACGAAACATCCGGATGCTGATACTTTTTCAGGTATTGGGCGGGAACTACTAAGAGTGAATATGGTAACCTATAGTCATGGAATGCAGGAAATAACTTTCAATCCTTTTTCAAAACCTGGAGAAAATGACTATGGCATGTTATATATAGGTGTTGGAGATGGGGGGTGTACACAAGTGGGATATCCTTCTGTATTACATGGGAAAGAAAAAATATGGGGATCTATTCTTCGTATTGATCCGAAGGGACGCAATAGCGAAAATGGTAAATATGGTATTCCGGATGATAATCCATTTGTTCATTCTCAAAATACCAGGGCGGTTGGAGAAATTTATTCTTATGGGTTTCGGAATCCACATCGCATTTCCTGGACAAAAACAGGTGAGATGATTGCATGCAATATCGGGCAAGCAAATATTGAATCATTATATCTTATAAAGCCTGGCCATAACTATGGTTGGCCGACCAGGGAAGGATCTTTTGTTCTCGATCCATATGGAGATTTGAATAAAGTTTATCCGCTTCCACCCAATGACAGTATTTATAAAATTACATATCCCATTGCAGAATATGATCACGATGATGGTAATGCAATCTCAGGAGGGTATGGATACCAGGGTACAAGAATTCCACTTTTGAAAGGTAAATTCCTATTTGGTGATATTCCTACAGGAAGATTATTTTATATTGATTTGACGGATGTTAAGCAGGGTAAACAAGCACCAATAAAAGAATGGTCCGTATCCGTAAATGACACTATTAAAACACTTAAAGAAATTTGCGGGAATAATCGTGTGGATCTTCGTTTTGGTCAGGATTCCCAGGGGGAACTTTATATATTAACCAAAGAAGATGGGAAGGTATATAAACTAATGAGCGCAACTGATAAATCATACTAGTTCAATAAAAATATATAAATGTATTGGCACAGTAATAAAAGGAATTGGTATTCAATCGGCATAAGTTTATATGGTAATCAAAAGATTAGTAGTAAGACAAGGAATCTGATGTGGTAATTTATTATTATCGATTTATTGCCCCATCGGATAGAATATAATGTTTCAGGAAATAAAAAATAGCAACTAATTGCAATGATGAATTCAACCTCTAAAACCATTTCACGAGAACTTTTGCGTATCCCTGTTTTAGCTGCAGCACTTGGTTACCTTGTAGATATGTACGATCTATTTCTGTTTACCATTGTTCGCGTGCCAAGTTTAAAATCATTGGGGCTTAGTGGCAAAGATTTGCTGGATAATGGAATTTTGCTGTTGAATCTACAAATGGCAGGGATGCTTATTGGTGGGATATTTTGGGGGATTTTAGGGGATAAAAAAGGGAGATTATCCGTATTGTTCGGTTCTATATTGATCTATTCAGTTGCAAATATCGGTAATGGATTTGTAACAACGATTCATGAGTATGCGTTGATGAGATTTATCGCAGGATTCGGATTGGCTGGAGAACTCGGTGTTGGGGTTACGCTTGTTGTAGAAATTCTTCCTAAAAATGTCCGCGGTTATGGCACTACGTTAGTTGCAACGATGGGAGTTTTTGGCGCATTGCTTGCCTTCCTTATTGTACACTATTTTAATTGGAGGATCTCGTATTATATCGGCGGAGGCCTGGGATTATTTCTCATGGTTTTAAGAATAAAAGTATTCGAATCCGGAATCTTTATGAATTTGAAGAACAAGAATATCAGGCGTGGAAATATTCGTTTACTTTTCAATAATAAAACAAGGTTAATAAAATATATCAACAGTATCCTGATTGGTATGCCTATATGGTTTGTAGCCGGAATCCTGATCACCTTTTCTCCTGAATTCGGCCAGGCAATGAAACTAAATCGTCCTGTTGATGCGGGTGTGACAGTCTTGTTTATTTTTGGCGGACAGGTTGCCGGTAACATAGCAAGTGGCTTTCTGAGTCAATATCTTCAAAGCAGGAAAAAAGCAATTTTCCTTTTTATGTTCATATCCTTCTTGTTTGTGCTGAGTTACTTAGTGATTCCATTTCATTCAATATTTATTTTTTACCTGATCTGTGTATTCCTTGGATTTTTCAGCGGTTACTGGACTCTTTTTATTACGGTTGCAGCAGAACTTTTTGGAACTGATCTCCGGGCTACTGTTGCTACAACTGTTCCTAATTTTGTTAGAAGTACTGTTATTCCGCTCACAGCCCTTTTTGCACTGTTTAAAGATAAGGTGGGCATCATACATAGCGCATTAATGATTGGCGTGGTAACTTTCGCCATTGCAATACTTGCACTTTTTTATTTAGAAGAAACCTTTAAGAAAGAAATGGACTATACCGAAAGTCCGTGAATTTTTTAATAATAAATTATTAATTTATCAGCCATTAATTAAAATTATAATGACAACCACAAGGAGAGATTTCGTTATAAAATCAGCTATGGCTGCAGCGGGAATGGCATATTCATACAGATCATTCGCCAACACCAATTCTGCTTCATTAATATCAACCAGATTTTCAGGAAATGAACTATCTAAAATTTCTATTTTTTCGCGGGCTTTTCGGGAAATTAGTTATGCTGAAATGATACCGATAGTTGCCGCAATAGGCTTCGATGGAATAGACCTGACTGTTAGGCTGAAGGGTCATGTTTTACCTGAAAATGTAAAAAGAGATCTGCCTATAGTAGTTGATAAAGCAAAGAAATCCGGATTAAATATTTACATGATTGCAACAGATATTATTGATGCTGATGATCATTATACAGAACCCATATTGGAAACGGCAGCTTCTTTAGGGATTAAATATTATCGTATGGGTCGACAATTTTATGATAAAACTAAAAGCATAGCTGAAAACCTGGCAGATTTTAGAAAAGAATTCGAAAAGCTGGAAAAGCTGAATCGTAAATATAACATACGGGGAGAATGTCAAAATCATGAAGGTGACGGTTTTGGCGCACCAGTTTGGGATTTATGGGAAGTACTAAAAAATATAGACCCCCAGTGGACAGGTGTCCAATATGATCTATTTCATGCTGCTGCTGAAGGAGCCAATTCGTGGCCGCTCGCATTTAATTTGCTGCAACCACATATAGGCACGCTTGACATGAAAGATTTTTACTGGAAAAAAGCAGATGGAAAGTGGGACCAGGAAATTACTCCTTTAGGCGAAGGAATGGTTGATTTCAAAAAATTCTTTGCATTGCTGAAAGATAATAATATGCATGGTCCTTTCTCCATTCATTGTGAATATTTAAGAGAGAAAGCTGACCTGGATTATAAAGCTGCAATGATGAAAAAGGATCTTGCAACCTTAAGGGGATGGGTAAATGATGCACAATTGTGAAATAAAATGCGATCTCATATTTTACATTAGTCATGACATAATAGCTCATAAATATTTATTCATCCAATATTTTCAACATTGTGATTTGCCAAAATTTAACTCCCCAATCAAAGAATAATAAATGAGCAAAAAAAATGTCAAATGTTTAATCTTAATTATCACCTCTTTTTTTTGGTCAAATTCATATTCGCAAAAGCCAATTAAATTAATTGATGCTCAAGATCCACACATTCAATTTGAGGGGAGGATCGGTATGAACAATCCCGGCATTGCGGAAATATACTGGCCAGGATCCTCATGTAAAATCAGATTTAACGGTACAGGAGTCAAAGCAACACTGAAAGATCAGGGAGGAAATAATTATTATAATGTTATTATCGATGATGATAGTATTTATGTATTAAAATTAGATTCGAATAAGACAACATTTACGCTGGCATCTAATCTATCGGAAGGAGAACATACTGTAGAACTGTTCAGGCGTACAGATTGGAATGACGGAGTGACCTGGTTTTATGGTTTCCAAATACCGTCCAATGCTAAAATTCTAAATCCACTTAAAACTAAAAACCGGATGATTGAATTTTATGGCAATTCGATCACAGTAGGCGCAGGCATACACTACAAAAACAACCCCAATGCTACCTCTGAGAATAATTATCTTAGTTATGCTGCCATTACTGCAAGGCACTTCAATGCTAAATACTCCTGTATTGCAAGAAGTGGGATAGGATTAATGGTCAGTTGGTTTCCGATGATCATGCCTGAAATGTATTATCGCTTAAATCCTTTTGACTCATCCAGCAAATGGGATTTTTCAAAAGCCATACCGAATATTGTTGTTATAAATATTTTTCAAAATGACAATTCGCTGGTTGACCTCCCCGATGATCCGCAGTTTAGGAGAAGATTTGGTAAAAATAGGCCAACAGAAGATTTTATCATTAAGTCGTACAGTAATTTTGTTCAACAAATAAGAAGCCACTATCCCAAGGCTTATATAATTTGTGTATTAGGTAATATGGATGCAGTTAAACCAGGGTCACCCTGGCTTGGCTATATTAAAAAAGCAGTTGATTCTCTTCACGACAGAAAAATATATACTCATTTCTTTCGCTATAAAAATACACCTGACCACCCCAGCGTTGAGGAGCAATTAGAAATGGCTGAGAGCCTGATCAGGTTTATTGATGTACATTGTAAATGGTAACAGTATTCACTTAATTTCCCAACTGCTTCACTGATATATAAGCCATCAGGCCAGTGCTGAATCGAAGTGCATTTTCATCAATATTGAATGTTGGGGTATGCAACGGAGAAGAAATTCCTTTTTCATTATTACCGGTTCCCAGAAGATAGAAGCAGGAATCTATTGTCTGCGAATAATAAGCAAAATCTTCCGCTGCCATCCAGATATTTTGGTCTACTATATTTTTTTCACCCAGGTATTCTTTAGCAAAAATTTCCACTTGGGTAGTGAGAATTTCTTCATTTTCCAGGAATGGGTATCCGCTAATAATCTGAAAGTCGCAGGCACCTCCCATGCTCTTCGCAATACCTTCTGCCATTTTTTTCATCAGTTTGTGAGCTTTCTTACGCCATTTTTCATCCAGGGTTCTGAATGTTCCTTCCATATAAACTTTGTCAGGAATTATATTTACTGAGCCATTGGCAATTACTTTTCCAAATGACAATACTGTCGGAAGCAGTGGATTTGCCATCCGGCTAACAATTTGTTGAAGCGCAACAATTATTTGGCAAGAGATTATAACCGGATCAATATTTTGATTTGGCTGTGCGCCATGCCCACCTCTGCCAAATACAGTAACATAAATTTCATCCATAGATGCCATGAATTTACCTTTCCGGATACCAATCTTCCCGCATCCAATTGAAGGCATAACATGTTGGGCAATAATTGCCGAGGGCTTAGGGTTTGCTAATGCTCCTTCTTTAATTACAAGGCTTGCACCTCCCGGAAGTTTTTCTTCAGCAGGTTGAAAGATGAGTTTTATAGTTCCACCGAATTCACTTTTTATGGACTGCAAAATTGCAGCGGTACCAAGAAGAGAGGATGTATGTGCGTCATGGCCACATGCATGCATTACGCCTTTATTTTGAGAGGCATATGTAATCTTATTCGCCTCTGTAATTGGTAATGCATCCATGTCAGCGCGTAAAGCGACAACTTGTTTGGATGGTTTTTCGCCGTTTATAATCGCTAACACACCTGAACCAGCGATAGGTTTCCATGAAATTCCCAATTCGTCCAGCCTGGCTTTTACATAGGCAGATGTTTCAAATTCGCAAAATGATAATTCAGGATGAGCATGAAGATGCCTTCTGTTTTCAATAACTTTATTGTATATCTCTTTTGCTAAAGCTTTGATTTTGTTTATTAACATTTCCAAAATGAAATCATGATTATTTTATCATTTAGCGATCAGGTGGTTTATACGTTCTATTAATTTATTCACAATGAATTTTTTCAAGTTTGTTTAACCCTGACAATTCATTGGGCCAACCATATCTTTTTATCTCCTTCGATGAATTTATTTACAAATTCATCATCATTATATGAAGGGTAAGACTTATAAATACGATCAATTTCTTCCATCTGCCCTTCAGAAAGTTCTTCACAGGGGTTTAGGCACCATCTTCCTGCCAATAACCCCTGGCGCCTAAGAATTTCATGGATGCCCGGTATGCATCCCTGAAAAGAATTCTTTGCATCAAAAATTACTGCATTTATATCAGTTACATTAATTCCTTTGGTCAATAAATTTCCCGTCCCGGAATAATTTCTGTTTATACATTCCTTAATTTCATTTAAAAGTTCTACGGCCTTTTTGGTCCAAACTGACCAGTGCCCAAGTAACCCTCCCACAAATCGTTTCCTGATTAGATTTCCCTCAATTGAGAATTGATAAGTTGTCAGCAAATCCGCAACGATATTATCGTCATTTCCGGTGTATAAAGCGATCTCATCTCTTCTTTCAGAATTACAAACGGCCCTGACAACGTCAAGCGTTTGATACCTGTTAAACGCGGCAATTTTTATTGCATGCACCCCGGGAATTTCAACTAAATCCCTCCAGAATTCATACGTCAATAATCTACCCCCTGCTGCTGGTTGAAGATAAAATCCGAAAACAGGAATTATTTGTGCAATTGCTTTGGTTCGTTCGATGAGTTCAGTTTCGGAATATTCAGGCAAATCTCCATTGCTGACCAGCCCCAGATGGTACCCATACTTTCTTGCCAGTTCAGCTTCCCTCATTGCTTGGTCAGTAGGACCGCAAATGCCAGCTACTTTCAAAAAGGGACGGTTTAATTCTGCTTTCACAATTTCTTCAGCAGCCAATTTCAAAACACGCTCCAGGAGATTGATTTCGGTTTTCCTTATTTCGAATTGGGTTGTATGGACACCCACAGCAATTCCGCCGGCCCCACATGCTATGTAATATCGGGTAAGTAATCTTTGCCGCATTTCATCAAGTTCGAGATTTTGATTAAGCGCCAAGGGATGCGCAGGAATCACAACGCCTTCATGTAATGCTTGCCTGATTGATAATGGTAGTTCTTTCACTATCGCAATATTTTTAATATTTTCCTTTTCTTTCTGAAAAGTGCGTTGGCTTATTTAAGGTTTTACCTCCCTGATTTAGCCATTCAATTATAATCTCCATCATTTGTTTCAAAGTAACTCTGGGATAACCAAAAAGACGAAATGATTCAGCTGCATTGGATAAAAATGATGTGGATTGCTCTTCATTAACAAAGCGGGGAGTTTTTCCTAACATTTGGCCAAATTGTTCTGCCAGCCATCGGAATGATACAATTTCCGGGCCTGTAACATTTAATATTTTTGGAGGAACTGAACAATGATTTAATGCCCTTATAGCTATTTCATTAGCATCACCCTGCCAAATTACACTTGCTGTTCCCATTGTGAGATCGATGGGATTATTTTCTTTAACTGATTTGGCTATTTCCAGGAGTACCCCATAAGTTATATCATTGGCATAATTTAAACGATAGATTAATATTGGGTTATTATTTTTAGACGCAAAGAATTGAAAAATCCGTTCTCTCCCAAGACAGGATTGTCCATATTCACCAATAGGTTCCGGGTGCAGGCTTTCAGTTGCTCCTCCACCTACAACAGGCACTAAGGGATATACATTGCCCGTTGAAAAAACAACGATCCTTGAATTTTTAAATTTTTGTGCAACCCGTCCGGGTAAATATGAGTTCATTGCCCAGGTTAAAGACTCATTTCCTGACGTACCAAACTTTGTCCCAACAAGATAGAGTACATTTTTAACTTCCGGCAGCGCTTGCAGTTCATCATCGTTGAGCAAATCTGCGCTTATGGTTTCTATTCCCTCATTATTCAATTGTTGTTGTAATTTGGGGTCTGAAAAACGGGCTACACCAATAATTCTTTTTTTTAGACCTGCAGCATCTACTGCTTGTTTTGCAACTTTTGCAAGAGCTGGCCCCATTTTACCGCTAACCCCCAGGATAATAATATCTCCATCTATTTTCACTATATCATGTACCAGGTTATCGGAGGGAAGCAGAAGTTTATTATAAATTTTTTCTATTGTTTCCATTATTTTTCTATTTCTCCAAGATAAAGATATAATTATTTATTATTCCTTTCAATTTATTTTATATTTCCTTATTTTCTGATAAACTTTACTTGGAAAGAAGACGAGTATTATTTCGAAATATCAAATTGTTCAGTGTTTTGATTGATCACACGCATATTGTCCTCCATTTCGATAACTATCCTGTGTTCTATCCTGCGCAAAATGGCTTATCGTCTTTTTTAATGAATAAGGGAATCATGTTTTCCAGCTTTGTGTATCCGACGCCAGAAGATGATTTAATCACAAGAGTTGTCATTAATAGCAACCATCAAAAAGAAGACATCCGGTTTCATGCAAGGTGTGTAATAGAATATGTAAAAACTAATGTTTTATGATCAATGCTAAATTGATTAAACAAATTTTTACCATGAAAAATTTTTCTTTCCTATTGAATTTAGAACGGTAAAATTAAAAATGACCGAAGAAAGAAAAGAACGAACCGCTAATATCGATTTGGCAATATGGCGGGTGAAGTGCTAACGGTGTTATTGTAACGGGAGCCATGCCAGGCATGCAGGTGATTTAATGTTTTCTACTAAATGTATAGGATTAATCATTCCGGTATTTTTATCTACTTTAAAAACTGCAATAGAATCGGAGTCCTGGTTAGCTGCCAGCAACCAGTTGCCGGTCGGATCGAGATTAATATCACGGGGAGTTCTACCAAGCGTTATATGTCGTCCGATAATTTCAAGCGTTTCATTATTACAGTCGAATCTCAAAACTGAAATGCAATCATCAGCCCGCTCAGAAGTGTAAATAAATTTTCCATCGGATGATATCCGGATTGCAGCGGCACTGGGTATCGCCTGGGATTCTTTTGGCAAAACTGAATAGGTACTAAGCGGTTCAAGATGCCCGTTGTAATAACCCATTACGGTAACTGTACCCGTTAGCTCATTTACCACAAAAGCATGTTTTGTTTGTGCATGAACAGCAATGTGCCGTGGGCCGCTTCCTGGTGGCAACGCTACCGCTTGTTTCAACTTTATATCTAATCCATTACTGCCTGCGTCCATCTGATAAACCATTACTTTATCAATCCCCAAATCTGCTATTAGAATTCTGTTGAAAATTTCATCCATCTTTGCTGCATGTGCATGTGCTTTTTCCTGTCGTGGCTTGTTAATGCTGCTGCCTTCATGTTGCAACACTTTTATGTGGGGCAATAGTTTACCATCTTGTGCAACCGGATAGATGATTGTATTGCCGGTTTCATAACAGGCCACCAGGATACAATTATTTTTTTTTGAAAAACTGATATGACAGGGACAACCGCCGGGAATTTCCTGTTCATTAATTAGCTGAAGGGAGCAATCGCTTTTATTAATTTTAAAAGCCTGCACACGGGGTCTCTTTGCTTCAAGAATTTCGGTATGTGTATATAAATATTTTATTGAGGGAATAGATAAATAACTGGGATTGGTAGCAGGCTGCACATGCCTGAGTTGCAACTTGCCGCTTTCAGTATCAAAATGGAAACAATAAATGCCTTCGCCATGCTCGCCAAAATCATCTTCAATTATTTCGGTGTATGATCCTGCATATAAAATCATTTCTGTTATTTAGTTTTTATATAAGACTGCCTGTACGCTTCCTGAAGATGGTTTAATATTTTTACCGGATCGGCATCACCTTTTAAAAAAGCATGTAATACCTCTCCCAGGTATTTTTGAAACTC
>JBDTSD010000129.1:0-12768 GCA_039931355.1 Ginsengibacter sp. | reverse complement strand
GATCAAATGTGGCAAATGGATCTATTGTTGTTTCTACGGCTACCACTTCATCAACATATACTTCAATCATTAAAGGAATAAACCATTTAAGCAATGGTGGTATTGTAACCGGTAACCAGGTAGGCGGATTTGATATCAGCAATACAGGCACTGCGCCGGCGCCTTCCGCATTTACGGGGATTTTAATAAATAATACAACAGCAGCCACACAAGTAAATTCTAATATAATCGGAAGTTCCGGACCCGGTGCGGTGACAAACAGTATCAGGGTACTGTCCGCTTCCACTGCTTTAACCAATACACTTGAAGGCATTGAAATCGGTCCTTCCGTTGCGTCAGCAGTGCTGTTAAATTCGAACATGATTCAAAACATTTCACACCTGTCGACAACTTCTTCCGGAAGTTTCACTGGTATCAATAATACTGCAACTTCTGCAGGAGCTGTTATGACGATTACAAATAACTTCATCAACAATATAGTTACCGCTACAAATAACAGTGCTAATTCTATCGGTTACACTGGCATCAGCACATCGTCTCCGTCAACTATTAGTTCTGACACAATTAGTAACATCACATTGTCGGCTACCGGTACTGCTGCGCAGATAAAAGGAATTGCTGCTTCAGGTGCATTTGTTCATTCTATTTATGATAATATAATTTCAGGCCTTTCAACAGCTTCCACAAAAGTTGCTAACGTGGAAACAGGTTCTCCATCCGGTTATACTGTAACCGGAATTTTGAACACAGCCTCAGTTGCAGGCCAGTCAATTTATGGAAACACCCTTTCTGATTTTTCATCTACAACCACCGACGTTACTAATACTGCCATCGCAGGTATAGGAATCGGAACGGCTGGATTTTCAGGTAACGTTTACAAAAACCGTGTTGTCGCATTTACCAACACTTCTACTGGTACATCAACATTGCCAGGTATAACAGGAATCGCTGGAATGAATGGTACCTGTAATGTTTATAATAATGTAATAAAATTCGACAATGGTGGCAACGGCAACGGAGTAAAACTCTACGGAATAAATCATTCAAACTCGAATACCTGGAATTATTTTTACAACACTGTTTCCATAGGAGGCGATGCCACAGGAACTTCTGCACGATCGGCTGCATTTATCCGTACGGTAAATGGTGCAGTAGTATTAAAAAATAATGTGTTGATTAATACCAGGACAGGGACGGGTTCAAATTATGCAATCAGCAATAAAGTTGCTTCGCCGGCTACCAACTGGTCTGCTTCTAACTATAATGATTTGTACAGCAGTACAGGTAGTGCAACGGGGGAATGGGGCAATGGAGGAAATAATACTTTTGCACAATGGCAAACGAATTCTGGCGGAGATGCTAATTCAGTAAGCCGTTCAGTGAGTTTTATTGCTTCTATTTATGATCTGCAGCCTGATCCAAAATCGAACTGTGCTCTTGATAATTCGGGTACTGTAATATCTTCTCCATTGGCTATAAATACAGATATAAATTTGATTACCCGCAATGCAACTACGCCGGATATGGGAGCGTATGAATTTACTTATACAGTCTTTATTGTTACCGATAGCAGTAGTTCTCCGGTTTGTTCTGGAAGTAATTTAAATCTTTTTTCAAATCCCGGTGTGGCCATTACACCTACATTTAGTTGGAAGGATCCGCTTAACGCAATAATATCCACCCTTCAAAATCCTACCGTTATTGCAATGGCTGGTAATTATACAGTAACAGTTACTGACATTAACGGCTGTGCGGCAGCACCTGTTGCTACTACCGTTACATTATATTCATCACCCGTTACAAGCCTTAGCTATACAGGTACTCCGTATTGTACACATGCAGGCACTGCCAATATCACATTCAGTGGTACAACGGGTGGGGCTTTTTCTTCGACTGCTGGATTAACCATCGATGCATTTACCGGCGCTGTAACACTTGCCAGCAGTGCGGACGGATCTTACAAGGTTACCTATACTATCACTGGCGGATGCGCCGTCTATAATGATTCAGCGTTTATAACCATTAATACTGTGGGCAATTGGTTAGGCACTATAAGTACGGATTGGAACAATGCATCAAACTGGCCGTGCGGAGTAATACCCACCGTTACGGATAATGTAGTTATTGCCGGAGGCGTGCCTTATTATCCCGTTATCAGTACCGGCAAATCAGCAGTTAATAATTTAACTGTGCAGAGCGGTGCTTCATTAACTGTTAATGATGTGCTGCAAATTGCAGGTACTATCAGCAGCAATAATAACATTGATGTACAAGGTGGCACTTTGGAAATGAACGGTACAACTGCGCAGACAATACCTGGGGCAAGCTTTACCGGTAATAAAATAAGAAATTTAATCATCAGCAATGACGTTACGCTTGCCGGGCAGGATAGCATTACCAATGTACTTTCTTTCGGGGCAGTAAATTCCAAAACATTTTCAACAGGGGGTTACTTAACGCTTAAGTCAACAGCAGCCGGCACGGCAATAGTGGCCGACCTCACCAATAGTGATGTGAACAGCGGTAACCAGGTGTTGGGAGATGTAACAGCCGAGCGATACCTCTCTTCAGTAAAAAAATGGAGATTGCTTACCGTACCAACCAGTACTACCCAAACCATAAAAGAGGCATGGCAGGAAGGATCCCTTGCTCCCAATGATAACCTGGTAGGAGGATATGGTACCCAAATAACAGGCCCCGGCGGCACGGCAGCAGGCTTTGATATGTACACAGCTTCTCCTTCTATGAAGACATACAATGCAGCCACGAATAACTTTGTAAGTGTGCCCAATACCAATGCAGCATTAATAAATACACCCGCCAACAATACAGTAGCTTATTATGTATTTGTAAGAGGCGACCGCACGGCGACCGCCTTTGCAAGCCCGGTAACGGCAACCACTTTACGTACCAAAGGAGAGATCAAGCAAGGCGACCAGTCGCCAATTACGATAGCAGCACCTGCCACAGCAATGACAGTAGTAGGCAACCCTTACCCTTCGTATATTGACCTGCGCAGAATGTCACCCGCTCCCACGTTTGGTACAAAAATCTATGTGTGGGATCCTATGGCAACCATAGGCAGTGCTTATGGACTTGGGGCCTACCAGACGCTTACCTTTGACGGGAGTGATTTTACCGTTACCCCCGGTGGCGGCAGTTATGGTGCACCTTTTAACCAGGATTCAAATAGAATAGAAAGCGGCTCCGCATTTTTTGTAGGCGGCAACGCAAGCCCTTATACTATCACATTCCATGAAGACATAAAACCTTCAGGGAATTTTATAATATCATCCCCCATAAGAAAGAAAGAATACCTGCAGGCAAATTTATTTATCAATGCAAATGGAGTTACGTCTTTAATGGACGGTATAAGGGCCGACATTGGCAATCAATTTTTAAATGTGCTTGATGATAATGACGCTTATAAAATATCCAACAGCTCAGAAAATGTAAGCATAAAAAGGAACGGAAAATTATTATCCGTAGAGCGGCACAATACAATAAATGCGAGCGATACATTTTTCCTGAACATAGCCAATATGAAGGCGCAGAATTACCAGTGGCAGTTGAAAATGCAAAACCTGGATCAGCCGGGGCTGAGCGGCTTTCTGAAAGACAGCTATGTGAACAGCAGTACAGCGCTTAATCTAAACGGGAGCAACACGATAGACTTCACGGTAAACAATGCAGCAGGATCCTACGCATCAAATCGTTTCATGATCGTATTTTCGGCGGCCAAAGTTTTATCAGTAACATTTACCAACGTAAAAGCCTACCGGCAAAATGCGGATATCCAGGTAGAATGGAATGTAGAAAATGAAAGCAACATGCGTGAATACGAAGTAGAAAAATCTACTGACGGCAATGTGTATAAAAAAGTAAATACAACAGTGGCCAGGAACATACCAGTAAGCCAGTATGCATGGGCAGACGGAGATGCACAAGCAGGTTATAATTACTATCGTATAAAAAGCATAGATGAGGCTGGAAAAATTGAGTATAGCAAAATTGTAAAAGTTTTTGTGGAACAAGAAAGATCTAAAATTTCAGTTTATCCAAATCCAATTGTTAACGGGCTTATTAACCTTCAGCTTTCCAATCAGCCAACAGGCACATATGGTGTGAGACTATTGAATGGTATAGGCCAGGTGATAGTTTCAAAAGCGATAGAACATTCTAATGGCAGCAGTACTGAAAAAATTAAATTGAATAAAAATTCAGCACATGGTATTTACCAGTTAGAGATTACAAAACCTGGCGGTGATAAGGTGACTATTAATGTAATCAGCTAAGATTTTCCACTCAATACTAATATAAAGCCAGCAGCTGTTTGAAAACATACTGCTGGCTTTTTTTGCTGCAATGATTATTAATTAGGAATAAAGCGATCTGAAATAATTAGAAAGCAGCCGTTATTATTGCTGTTGCTGCTGTTGTTGTTGCTTCTGCTGCACTTCGAGGTAGTAGCGATAAGAGTTAATAGATTCCTTGAAAAACGGCGATTTTATTAGGAGGATCTTTTTCTTGTAAGATTTTTATAATAAGAAAATGCTTCTTGATATTGTTTCGGTAAATACAGGTTAATTACAGATCATTTTTTTACATGATTAATGAAATAGCTTTTCCCAAATTAATATATAAAAGCTAACACAAAGAAAAACAAATGCAAACATATCTATGAAATACTTATTCATTTATTAGCATAATTAAAGCATACATTACAAAAGACAACTCCCAAGAATGAAGACAAGTAAATTTTTTGGGCTTTCTATTGCCCCTGCCTCACGTGTCCTTTCTGATTTTTTGCCTACGCGATGCACAAACCTCAGTAATAAGGAATATAAATTTTCCATTTTAAAAAAGGCACTAAACGGTTATTCGATATTTATTATGCATCCTCGAAGGAGGATTACAGAATGCAGCAATAACCTGTTTAAGGAATGCCAGCCAAAGTATTATGTAAAAGCATTTTCATTGTTCCAAACAGTATCTCTTAGAAACTAATAAAATGAATAAAGAAAAAGCATCTGATGAGTTGATTATTGCTAATAGAGAAATTGCCTTTCAAAACAATGAAAAAGAAAATTGTGCATCCGAGTTGATCATTGTCAAACATGAAAAGGAAGCTATTGTAGATGAACTGAGAAAAAGCGAATCCCGGTTAAAACAAACCCAGACAATTGCTCATATAGGTAGTTGGGAGTTGGATTATGCAACAGGAATTGCTATATGGTCTGATGAACAACTTAAAATTTACGGGCTTTCACCAGAAGATAGTAAACAATCTTTTGCAACGTGGACTTCATACATTCATGCTGAAGATCTTGATGATGTATTGCAAAAAACCAATAAAACAAAAACTACCTTAAATAATTCTGACCTCTTTCATCGCATCATTAGAAAAGATGGAACAGTCAGGCATTTATATTCACAGACCAGGGTTCAGTTTAATAAAGAAGGAATACCTATAGGTTTGTATGGTGTAACGCAGGACGTAACTGAAAGAAAGGAAGCAGAAGAATCCTTGAAAAAATCAGAAGCAAACCTGCGGGCTATTTTTGAAAACGCCTCTGAAGGGTTTATTCTTACCGATACAAATGGAATAATTAAATCTTTTAATAACAATGCTAAAGAAACAATACGGCTTAATACCAAGCAAGAAGTAAAAGTGAATGACAGCATTTTTGATTTTATCCATCCTTCAAGAAAAGCTAATTATAAAAATGCTATAGCACAGGTACTCAATGGAGAAACTCTTCGATATGACTTTCCTTATTCAAGAAAGAATGGCGAGATAAAATGGTTTGATTTTACCGTTAACCCTGTGTATAAGGCTGGCTCAATAACAGGCCTTAGCATTACTTCTGCAGATATTACCGAAAGAAAAAAAACTGAAGAAGCACTTCAGCAATCAGAGTCTAATCTAAAAGCTGTTATCGAAAACACCGATGCCACTATCTTTTCTCTTAACACGGATCTACAATATATCACTTTCAATCAACGCTATCAAATTACATTGAAGGAGATTTTTAATGTAGATGTAAAAGTAGGGGACCATGTTTTTGATACTCTTATAATGGATACGATGGAAGCCAGTAGCTGGCAGGAAATATATAGCAGCGCTCTTAAAGGCGAAACGGTAAAGTTTGAGAAGGAATTCTACTTTAACAACATCTATAGTTGCATCAGTTTTTCTATACATCCCATATGGGAAGACCAGCGGGTGATAGGCCTTTCCTGCTTTACGCTCGACATTACAAAAAATAAGATCGACGAAAATAAACTTATTGCTACTTCAATTGAGTTGCAAAAAGCACTGACTGATCTTAATAAAATACTGGATTCTTCCATAGATGTTATTTGTACAATGAATGGAAACGGAGAGTTCGTAAAGGTTAGTACTGCATCACAGCAAGTTTGGGGTTACACCCCTGAAGAACTTATCGGCACTAAATTTATGGATATTGTGTATCCGGAAGACGTTGACATCACCGCCAAAGCAGCAGAAAAAATTGCAAGCAATATCCAGGTTCCAATATTTGAAAACAGGTATGTGCATAAAAGCGGAAGGGTCGTTCCGATATTATGGTCAGTTAATTGGGATGAAAAACTTCAATTAATGTTTTGCGTTGGAAAAGATGTAACTGAGAAAAAACTATTAGAGAAAGCAGTAGAGAATGAAAGAGATCAGTTTTTTAATATGTTTTTAAAAGCTCCGTCGGCTATCGGTATGCTGAAGGGTGCTGATCATGTTTTTGAAATGGTTAACCAGCCTTATTTACAATTGATTGGCAAAAAAGATATAATAGGAAAACCATTAGCAGAGGTACTTCCCGAAATAGGTGAACAAGGTTTTATTGATATATTAGATAGTGTTTTCACTACAGGCAAATCCTATACCGGCACAGAAATATTAGTTAAGATTGATAAAGAAGGAAACGGAGATCTGACTGACGCCTATTTAAATTTTATTTACCAGGCTTATAGAAATAATTACGGAAAGATAGAAGGCATTTTCTTTTTTGCAAATGACATTACAGAACAAATATTGTCACGGAAGGAAATAGAAAAAAGCGAAAAGTTTTTTAAAGGCGTGATTGAAAACAGCGCTGATATGATCACATTGTTGGATGCAACCGGAAAAAGAATTTATGCAAGCCCGGCAGTGGCAAAAATATTCGGTTATACTTTTGAGGAGTTTTTAAGCCTGAATATAACTGAACGTGTTCACCCTGATGATTTAGTAATAAAGCAGGAATCTTTAGGGAAAGTAATGGCGCATCCCGGCGTGCCTATTGAAGTTCCATTGATACGGGAAAGAAAAAAAGATGGAACCTATATGTGGGTGGAAGCCATCATAACTAATTTTCTTGAAACAGAAGGTATCAATGCTATTGTTGCCAATTTCAGGGATGTTACTGAAAGCAAAAAAGCCAAAGAAAAATTAATTGAAAGCGAAAAACACAGCCGGGATCTTTTTGAAAAAAGCGTAATAGGTCTGGCGCTTGCACGTATGGACGGGACACTTGCAGATGTAAATGAGGCCTATGCAAAAATTATTGGCCGCACGATTGAAGAAACTTTGAAGCTGACTTATTGGGAAATAACCCCTGAAAAATATCATGAGCAGGAAGATAAAGTTTTAAAAGAGCTTATGGACACAGGTAAATTTATCAATTACGAAAAAGAATATATTCATAAGAATGGGCAACTGGTGCCTGTAAGATTGTCTGGAAATATTATTGAAAGAGATGGAGAAAAATATATTTGGTCGAGCGTTGAAGATATTACCGAAAGCAAAAAAGCAGAGGCAGAAGACCGGTTCAAAGCTAATTTATTAAATACGATCGGGCAGGCAGCGGTTGCTACAGATTTAAGCGGTGTTATAAATTATTGGAATAAAGCAGCCGAGCATATTTATGGCTGGACAAAAGAAGAAGCTATAGGTAAAAATGTAATGGATCTTGTACCTTCAGAAGCGACCATTGAACAAGCTACCCAAATAATGGAAGAACTACAAAAGGGGCACACATGGTCCGGAGAATTTATATCACAGCGTAAGGACGGAACAAGTTTCACTGCATTCGTTACCGATTCTCCAATTTATGATGAGAATAATATATTATCCGGTATAATTGGAATTTCATCAGATATTACTGAAAAGAAGAAACTGGAAGAACTTTTAGAGAAAACTAACAGGCTTGCAGCAGTCGGTAGCTGGGAAATTGATGTGGTAAAAGGAACCGTATATTGGTCAGACATTACAAAGGAGATACGTGAAGTGGGTAAAGATTTTGTTCCGCAATTAGATATCGGGATAAGTTATTTTAAAGAAGGTACTCATAAAGAAACAATTAGCCAAAAGGTTAAGGAATGTATAGAAAATGGCACTCCATGGGATGAAGAATTGGAGATCATCACTTTTAAAGGAAATCCCAAATGGGTGCGTACCATTGGTGAAGGAGAATTTTTAAACGGGAAATGTATAAGGGTTCATGGAAGTTTCCAGGATATTGACAAAAGAAAAAAAATTGAAGAAGCTATACGCCAAAGCAATGAAAGGTACCACCTGATAGCCAAAGCATCTAATGATTCGATATGGGATTGGGATTTGCTATCCAATGAAGTAGTGAGGCCGGATAAAAAGATAGAGCATTTATTAGGTTATGAAAATGTTGCACCTTCCGATGTAGATGATTTTTGGCAGACTCATGTTCATCCGGAAGATTGGAAAAGAGTAACTGAAAACAGAGCTATCCTTTTTGCAGATGTTCATAAAGATTATTGGCAAGATGAATATAGGTTTTTAAAACCTGATGGCACCTACGCTTTTGTATACGATAGGGGTTATATAATCAGGGACGAAAATAAAAGGCCTATAAGATTTATTGGCGCTTCGCAGGATATTACTGCCCGAAAAAATGCTGAAATAGAAACTCTAAAAGTGTATGAAGAAAAAAATGCCATTCTCGAAAGTATTGGAGATGGCTTTTATACATTGGACAAAAACTGGGTAATAACTTATTGGAATAGCCAGGCAGAAAAAATGATGGGCAAGGCCAAAAACGAAATGCTTGGCAAAATTTTTTGGGAAGTGTATCCGGATGTGATTGGTACGCCTCTGGAGGTAGCGTATCTCGAAGCAGTTAAGGAAAATACGATACAGAATCTTGAAATGCATTATGAAAAGTTTAAAAAGTGGTACCAGGTAAGTGTTTATCCGTCCCCCAATGGGGTGTCGGTTTATTTCCAGGATATAACAGAAAGAAAACTGGCAGAAGAACAAATAAAAACAGATAAAAATCTGCTAAGAGCATTAATAGATAATTTGCCTGATACAATTTTTTATAAAGACAAATCAGCAAAAAAACTTATCAGTAATAAATTTGATTATTATTCAATTTTAGGTGCTGATACAGAACAGGAAGTGCTGGGCAAAACCGACCTGGAAATGTCGTCGCATGCTAATGCATCAATAACCTACGCTCAGGACATGGAAATATTAAACACAGGTAACCCGCTTATTAATTTTGAAGAATATTTTACAACCGCCGATAATCAACCGCTATGGTTGTCTACTTCAAAACTGCCACTTCGAAATGAAGACAATGAAATTATCGGCTTGCTGGGAATAGGCAGGGATATTACGCAAAGAAAAGTTGCTGAAGACAAACTGGTAGAATTAAATACTACGCTTGAAAAAAATGTACAGCAATTAAAAATATCTAATGCCGATCTTGAGCAGTTTGCCTTTGTAGCTTCACATGATTTACAGGAGCCACTACGAATGGTTACAAGCTTTCTGACACTCTTAGAAAAAAAATATGGCAATAGTATAGACGATAAAGGGAAACAGTATATCGATTTTGCTGTAGATGGAGCTAAAAGAATGCGGCAGATTATCCTTGACCTGCTTGAATTTTCAAGAATAGGCAGAGTAGAGGATAAAACAGAGGAGGTTGATTTGAATGAATTGGTGGAGGAAATAATTCGTCTTCACAGCAAACAAATCAATGAAACTAAGGCAGTTTTAAATATCGCAAAATTACCAGTCCTGAATATTTCCAGGACGCCCATGAGACAGGTTTTTCAAAATTTAATAAGCAACGGTTTAAAGTATCATAAAGATGGGGTAGTGCCACAAATTTCTATATCAGTAAACAGTGTCGGAGAATTCTGGCAATTTGCTATATCAGATAATGGAATAGGCATTGGCAAAGCCTATCTTGATAAGATCTTTATCATTTTTCAGCGGCTGCACAATAAAGAAAAATATTCAGGTACAGGAATAGGCCTCGCTATTACCAAAAAAATTATTGAGAGCATGGGTGGTAGCATCCGGGTGGAATCAGAAGAAGGAAAAGGGAGCACTTTTTATTTTACCATACCAAAAAAAAATTAAAATGTTTACAGCTATCAGCAGTTTCGAAATACTGAACGGAATGGAAGACGAAGTAAAGCAGGCTTTTATAAATCGTCCCGGCCTTGTAGAGAAATTTGAAGGGTTTGTGGGTTTAGATGTGTTAAGCCCCGTAGAAAACCCTTCACAAATATGGTTGCTTACAAACTGGACAGACGAGGCAAGCTTTAACACCTGGCATAAAAAACATTTAAAAGATTCCCATGCAGGAATTCCGAAAGGCTTAAAATTGGTGCCACATAGTTTTAAGCTGCGTTTTTTTAACCATATAGCATCTTAATGAAAACAGCCATGAAGAATTTCAGCAACATATTAGATGATAACATGACCTCTCTTGCTGAGTTGATAACTGAGCTGCAATTTAAAAACAACCCCGGCCTGCTTTTAAAATATGGAATTGCCGGCAAAAAAAAATGCAGTGAAGATAACCTCTATCATCTTTCTTATTTGTCAGTAGCCATGCAATTAGAGTGTACTGAAATATTTGTAGCATATATGGCATGGGCGCAAAAAATGCTCGAGGCCCGGAAGATCCCGGTAAAAGACCTGTCCAATAACCTGGACTATATTGATATTGCATGTAAAGAATTATTACCACCAGAAGCATACGAGGCTGCCCGTTCTTACATCCTGGAAAGCAAAGAAAGATTAAATGATCATAGCCCGGCTATGGAGACTTATTTAAATAATAGCAACCCTATATTAGAAGAGGCAAAACAATATCTCGATTTTCTGCTAAAAGGAAAAAGAATACAGGCACAGTCCCTAATAACAGGATTGGTAAAAAACGGCGAACCAATTGCATCTCTTTATAATAATATTTTTAAAGTTACCCAGCAGGAAATCGGTTTGCTGTGGCAAAATAATATTATAACAGTTGCCCACGAACATTATTGTACTGCGGCTACCCAATCAATTATGGCAACATTATATCCGTACATTTTTGCTTCTGATAAAAAGGAACGGAAGATGCTGGCGTGCAGTGTTTCAGGCGATCTGCATGAAATGGGAATAAGGATGTTATCTGACCTGTTTGAAATAGATGGCTGGGATACTTATTATATGGGAGCTAATATGCCCGAAGGAAATATTATAAGCGCAATAGCCGAACAAAAACCACAGCTGCTGGCTATTTCAGTAACAATGCCGTTTCATATTACTAAAGTGCAATCATTAATTAAGAAGATCAGGAATAATATTTCACTTGATAATGTAAAAATAATGGTTGGAGGCTATCCCTTTACGTTGGTACAGGACCTGTGGAGAAAAGTAGGCGCAGACGCATCTGCCCCCAACGCAAAAGAGGCAATTCAATTAGCCAACAATATGATTTTTTAAACTAAAAACATTATGCCCACAATAATAAAAACAATAATACCAGGAGAAGATTCAACAGAACCTGTTGAAACGGACTTTAACAATGACATAGAGCTGCTGAATAAAATGACCCAGCTTAATAATGAATTGGTAAATACCCAAAGAACATTAATTAAAAAAAACGAAGAGATATCGCACCTGAATAAAAAGCTTTCTGCAGCCAATACCAATCTTGAACAATTAATGTATGTCGTTTCTCACGACCTGAAAGAACCACTGCGTATGGTAACCAGTTTTATGTTATTGCTTAAAAATAAATACGCCCAACTGCTGGATGAGAAAGCAAACACATATATTGGCTTTGCTGTTGATGGAGGTAAAAGAATGCAGGCAATGATCACCGACCTGTTGGACTTATCACACGCCGCTGCAAATAACAGTCATAAGGAATTAGCTGACCTCCAGTTACTGTTTAATGCAGCCCAACAAAATTTATTTAACCTGATAAAAGAAAATGAAGCGAAAATTATAACAGAAGGCAGATTGCCAGAACTGGTGGTGAACAAAACAGATATCATTCGCCTGTTTCAAAACCTGTTGAGCAATGCGATCAAATTTAGAAAAAGAGATACACCTCCTGTAATTACATTAAAGGTGGTTGAGAACAAAGATGAGTGGCTGATTAGTTTAAAGGATAATGGCATCGGTATCCCTGCCGATAAATTTGAAAAAATATTTGAAATTTTCAACCGTTTGCATTCAAAAGAAGAATATGAAGGAACAGGTATTGGCCTGGCATCCTGCAAAAAAATTGTAGAAGGTAATGGCGGTACAATTTGGTTAGAGTCGGAAGAAAATATTGGAAGCACATTTTATTTTGCCATACCAAAAAATACTGACCTATGAAAGCGATAGAGATTTTGCTGGTAGAAGACAATGAAGGTGATATAATCCTTACTCTTGAAGCATTTGGAGAATGGAAAAGCGCTAACAAAATAACTGTGGCTAAGGATGGACAGGCAGCCATT
>JBDTSD010000128.1:0-12818 GCA_039931355.1 Ginsengibacter sp. | reverse complement strand
TGCGCCCGGGTTTATCGGTAGATTGGAGCGACCGTTCATTTTATTGCAGTGGCTCGGTGCCACAAGGCGCAAAAGTACGTTTCTCAGTACCGCCCGATTTTGATGTGATGGAAAAGGTAATAAAAGGTGTTGAAGAATTGAAGGCAACGGAAATGCCCGATGCAGATGCATTGATTGTATTTAGTTGTGCCGGCAGAATAGTTTCATTAGGCCCGCTGATGCAAATGGAGATTGAGGGTGTAAAAAAAGTATGGAATGTACCCATGGCAGGCATGTTCAGCAATGCAGAATTAGGCCGGGCAACCGGCGGAAATTTAGAAATGCACAATCTTACCACTTGTTGTGTGGCCTTGAAAGAAAAATAAAACAATACATATAATCAAGGTGACAGTTCTTCAGACTCATCCGCACGGATGCCACAGCGTTTGCGCCTATGATAGGTTTTTTTCAGTGGTGAATTTGAAAAATCACAAAAAAAGACAGACACGAATTTCATAACAACACATGTTGCGCTGACGATAAAAAATATACTCCACTAATAAATCATTGCGCACAACCTTCAAAAATGTAGCGCCTTATTTCAAATTTGTAGCTGGCATTTTATGCTCGCTACAAATTTGACAATCTTTGCTACCATTGTGTTTGCCGCAACCTTTTGCTGTTAAGATCTTTGCCTTTCAAACAAAATTTTAAATCATGAAATCAAAAATTTTAATTTTTATGGCAACAGCAATTCTTTCTACTGCGGCAAAAGCGCAGGTAAAAACCGAAGACGAAAATGCTTTTAAGCAAATTATTCAATCTATGCAGGAAGGTTGGAATAAAAAAGACGGAAATCTTTTTGCCAGCCGCTTTACCGAAGATTGCGATTATGTAGTAATCAATGGTATGTATATTAAATCGAAGACTGCAGTAGCTGCCGGCCATCAGAATATCTTTAATACGATATACAAAGAAACCAGCCTGGAAATGAATTTGAATGACGCCCGGTATTTAACTGATGATATAGTAATAGCACATGTGACCAGCAGGCGTTATGGTAACGTTTTTGGGAAATATGAAGACCCAAAAGCAATTATTACTTTAACGCTGCAAAAGAAAAATGACGAATGGAATATCGCGGCTTTTCAAAATACAGAAATACTACAGCGTAATGGGCAATCAAACTAAATCGTTATGAAAAAAATATTTTTATACGCCTCTATTATTCTTGCTTCGGGTTTATTGTTTACAAACATTTATAATTCCATGGTGGATGCAAGGTCATGGTCAGCCGCTTTTCCATCATCCATACAAACGGCAAAGCTTTATTATAAAAATGCAAATCCCGGAAATTTTTACAGGTTTTTTTCACCAATGAACCAGATCCTCGGCTTGCTATGCGTCATATTATTTTGGAAGGCAGCCAAACAGGCGAGGTTATTTTTAATAATTGCATTTCTTATTTATGTTGTGGCTGATATTTTTACGTTTGCTTATTTCTATCCGCGCAATTCAATTATATTTAGTTCAGATATTACTGGCAATGCGGAAGCAATTAAAAATGCTTTGCAGCAATGGTCAAGCGCTAACTGGCTTAGAAGTTTGGTTGCTTTTACGGGAATTATTTTTTCATCATCAGCCCTCCATACAATCTATAACCGGAGGATAGAAGTAACATGACAGAAGTCTTAAACTATACCTTTTGAATTTTAAATCTATGTACAGGCTTAATATATTAATCTGTATTTTTTTACTCACCTGCTTTTCTACACAGGCACAGAATAATACTCCCGTGCCTGTTTTTTATGAAGTAAAACCGAATGAACCTTTGCAACCTTTGCAAAATTACCTGCTGGTTGCAGAAGATAAGAAGCATACATGGACAATCAGCGATATACTTTCCGGCAAAGCAAATAAAATGTTTGCACCGTTGACAGCTTTTAAGAATATAGACCGGCAAAGCACCTGGTGGTGCAAGCTTATTATTCATGCGAATTTTAATATAGAAAATTTTTTTATAGGGCTTCAAAAGCAAAAAGGAACTGGTATAGCAGCGGGCAATGAAGTAATGAATGCCTGGATAATAAAGAATGGTGTAATAGAAAACAGTTTCAGCACGGGTACGCTCACACCTGCTTCTGCACGAATAATTAACCATCCTTTCAATTCTAATTTATTCCCTTTTGAAATACAGCAAAATGAAACAAAGACCTTGTTCCTGCAAATTCAATCTGTAAAAGATATTTCAAAGCTGAAATTCAATTTTGCACTGCAGCATAAAGACCTTACTGACAGAAGTTCTGCCGGTAATTTTCCTGTGATTATTTTTTATGCAGGAGTAATGTTCATATTGTTTTTATTTGGTTTGGTGTTTTCTTTTATAACAAGAGAGCGGTCCTTTTACTGGTTCACCCTGGTTGCCCTATTTTATTTGTTGCATTCACTTTTGCTGCATCCGGATAACCTGCTTACGCAATGGTTCTTCCCTGATTATCCTGTGCTGATGATATATGCCTGGACCATTTTAACTTATGTGAATGTAATTTTTTACTGGCAGTTTGGAAGACAGTTTACACAATTAAATAAAGTGTTGCCAGCGTGGGATATTGTTGTAAGGTTTTTAATTGGATTTATATCCATTGCTGTTTTGATAAATATTTTTTCATCAATATGGATACCTTTTTCAGCAGATAAAATTTCACGTCCTGCTTCGATAATCATTTTTTTAACCGCAATAGTTCTAAGTGTGCGGTTTGTACTTAACCGTAATCCGCAGGTAAAAATATTTGGAATTGCTGCCTGTTGGCTGTTCTTGTTCCAGGTTGCCGGCGTGTTATGGGAAACGGGCTTATTACCGCGAAATATTCCTAACCCCTGGATAACCGCTCAGTTTGGAACCATGGTAATTATATTTTTTGCATTGGCTTACCGGTTTAAAAAATCTGCAATGCAGCAGGCGGAAGCAAACCAGGTGTTACAAATGGATAAAATAAAGAGCAGGTTTTTTGCCAACATCAGCCACGAATTCAGAACACCGCTTACATTAATGTTAGGTCCTTTAAAGCAGTTAGAAGAAAATAATATTGATGGCGCATCACAAAGAAAATATTTTGGAATGATGCGCCGCAACGGCGAAAGATTGCTGCAACTTATTAACCAGTTGCTTGATTTAAGTAAGCTCGAAGGTGGAAAGATGGAACTGCATGTTGCTAAAACGGATATTACCGGTTTGCTGAAAGTGATCGCTGCTTCATTTGAAAGCCTTGCTGAGCAAAAGCAGGTAAATTATCACGTGCATTTTCCCGAAGAAAATATTGTTGGCTTTATTGACAGGGATAAGATTGAAAAAGTTTTAGTGAATTTATTATCGAATGCTTTTCATTTTACGCCGGCAAATGGAAATGTATCGTTGCATGTAAGCGCAGATGAAAATCGCTTACGCTTTTCTGTGCAGGACAATGGTACAGGCATTGCCAAAGAACAGCTTGATAAAATTTTTGACCGCTTTCACCAGGTTGCAGGTACAGAAGGCGGTACAGGTATCGGCTTATCGCTGGCAAAAGAATTGGTGCAGTTGCATAAAGGGCAAATTTCTGTAAACAGCGAATTGGGAAGAGGCAGCACATTTCGTGTGAGTGTTTCCATTGCAAAGGAAAGTTATACCGCTGGTAAATTAAATGAAATGATGGAACAGGCTGATGACAGCAAAATTTTTTCCTTTGATTTACCTGCAATAAAAAATGATATAGAAGAAATAATTGCTGATAATTCTTTACCGTCAATATTAATTGTTGAAGACAATACCGATTTGCGCCAATTTATAAAAGATATACTAAGCAAAGAATTTAAAACAACAGTAGCAGCGAACGGAAAAATTGGATTAGCAAAAGCAAAAGAAATTATTCCCGACTTAATTATAAGCGATGTAATGATGCCTGGTATGGATGGCATTGAAATGACGCAACAACTAAAACAGGAGGCTGCAACAAGTCACATACCAGTAATTATTTTAACTGCAAAAGCGGGCAGCTCCAGCAAAATTGAAGGGTTACAAACAGGCGCCGATGATTATCTTGTAAAACCGTTCGATGCAAATGAATTAATTGTACGCTGCAAAAATTTAATTGAGCAAAGAGTAAAATTGCGGGCGCTATTCAGTAAACAAGTTATAAGCATTACACCTTCAGAGATTGAAGCAGAAAATTCAGAAAAACAATTCCTCGAAAAAATAAGAAATGTGATTGAAGAAAATCTCGATAATGAATTATTCAGCGTTGTTGATTTATCAAATGCAGTGTTCATGAGCCGCAGCCAACTGCATAGGAAATTAAAAGCATTAACCGGCGAAGCGCCGAATGAATTAATAAGAAATTTCCGTTTGGAAAGAGCGCTGCAGTTGCTTCAAAAAAATGCAGGCAACGTTACGGAGATTGCATTTATGACTGGCTTTAGCAGCCCGGCCTATTTTAGTAAATGCTTTAGCGACAGGTATAGTTATTCACCTGTTGATGCGAAGAAATTTATGGTTTGAAAAAGATATAGAAGGTGAAGCTGAAGAATAAAATTGTAAATTTTTGCTGATAAAACTTCTTCCTCAAATGCGGTATTCTATACATCAACATGAATTTTCATTTTCGCAAAAGAAGAAATATATAAAATCTATAAGCCAGACATGAATACGGCGCAACCAATTTTACAAACTAACAGGACAGCCATTATTGACATTATAATAGGCTTTGGCGCAGGCATGTTGGGCAGGCTGCACATGCAATGGGTACTGCCAATAGCAATCGTAGCTTTTTCAATCCAAATATTTATCAGCATTTCCTGGATGAAATATTTTCAGTTTGGCCTGGCAGAATGGATATGGCGCATGCTCAGCTACAAAAAATACATCCCCATAAAAAAATAGGATTTTATTTCTTTTTTCATACATTCATTTCGGCTAAAAAATTTGCCAAAGATTATGTGCTGAAAGCCCTCTTAAACAGGTGCCACGTTAAAAGAGAGAACGTAAAACCAAAGCTTGCTTACCCATGCCGGCATTACATTGACAAAGTGTTGTGCCGGTTTTGCAGATAAGTCCGGTATTCGTGTCAGAACTTAGATCCTTTCAAAAACCACAACAAACTAAAGATAAAGACCCATTTATATCATAAGTGAAAGTGACGAAATAGATACCAACAAAGACCTGGAAAAATGAACATCCATCTTCAGCAGATATTAAATACAATTAAAGAGGATAAAAATTTATCTGAAGAAGAAAAGAATGTCATTTTAAAATCTTTAAAAAATGCCGATAAAGAATTTGAAATAACAAACTTCAAACTCGATCGTACAGAAAAAGTAAAACGCACCACTGCTATTTTACTGGAAGAAACTATTGAAGAGCTCGAGCAAAAAAGGAAAGCTATTGAAGAAAAAAATCATGAGCTTGAAATTGAAAATGCTTTAGAAAAAGTTCGGGCTATTGCATTGAGCATGAAAGAGCCGGCTGATATGCCTGAAGTATGTAAAATTATTGCCACGGAACTTGATAAGCTCGGCTTAAAAGAAATTCGAAATGTGCAAACGGCAATCTTCTATGAAAGCAAAGGCACATACATGAATTATGAATATTATTCAAAGCATGATAAAACTATCATCACCGAAGTAAGTTATACCAATCATACAATGCACCAGGCGTTTGCTGATCAGATGCTAAAAGGGAAAGGAGAATTTTTTTCAACGCATATGAGCAAGGATGAATTGCCGGGGTGGATCGCTTATCAAAAAACCACCAATGTTTTTATTGATAATTATATAGAAACAGCATCTTCATTAAACTATTACTGGTATTCTTTAGGGCCTGTCGCATTGGGTATTTCAACTTATGTTCCTTTAACTGAAGCAGAAATTAATTTGTTTAAACGGTTTCTTAAAGTATTTGAACTTGCTTACAAAAGGTATTTAGATATTGAAAATGCAGAAGCGCAGGCAAGAGAAGCGAAAATTCAACTAGCTTTAGAAAGAGTTCGGGCAAGAACCATGGCTATGCAGAGAAGTGATGAACTGCCCGAGGCTGCCAATTTATTGTTTCAACAAGTACTGGAAATGGGTATGCCGGCATGGAGTGCCGGTTATTGCATTTGGGACGAAGAAAAAAAAGCCATTACACTTTGGATGAGCAGCGAGAGTGTAATGCAACCACCATTCAGAGCGCCACTCACTGAAGATCCATCATTCATACACATGTTGGATGCCCATGAAAGAGGTGAAACTTTTTATGTGGAAGCCGTTGGCGGCGATGAGTTGGTGCAACATTACAAATACATGCGAACGCTACCAGTTGTCGGAGAAATTCTGGATTCCATCATTAATGCAGGCCACCCGCTTCCGACATTCCAGATATTTCATCTTGTCTTTTTTTCGCAGGGTTTTCTATTATTCATTACATATGAGCCTGTTCCGAATGCACACGGTATTTTCAAACGCTTCGGCAAAGTATTCGACCAAACCTATACTCGTTTTCTTGATCTGCAAAAAGCAGAAGCCCAGGCAAAGGAAGGGCAGATAGAAGCATCATTGGAAAGAGTGCGCAGCCGCTCAATGGGTATGCAAAAAAGCGAAGAACTTAAAGAGGTAATTCAAGTCGTATACGAACAATTCGTTCACTTGAATATCCTTATTGAACATACTGGTTTTATAGTGGATTATAAAGAGCGGGATGATATGCATATCTGGCTGGCTGATAAGCATGAAGTTCCCTCTGAAGTAACATTTCCTTATTTTGATTCTCCGCATTGGAACAGCTTTATTGATGCCAAAGAAAAAGGAATGGATTTCTTCGCCAACTATCTTTCATTTGAAGAAAAAAATAGATTTTATCAACAGCTTTTTAAATTATTTCCAGTGCCGGACGAAGCAAAGGAATATTATTTTAATTGCCCTGGCCTTGCAATATCAACTGTATTGTTAGAGAATGTCGGTTTGTACATCGAGAATTTTTCTGGTATCCCTTATTCAGATGAAGAGAACAACACCCTGATGCGTTTTGGCAAAGTATTCCAACAAACCTATACTCGTTTCCTCGACCTGCAAAAAGCAGAAGCGCAGGCAAGGGAAGCTCAGATTGAGGCGGCATTGGAAAGAGTTAGGTCCCGTTCTTTAGCTATGCATAAAAGTGATGAACTGGAAGATGTGATCAGGGTGGTGTCAGAACAATTGCAGCAATTGCAATTCAGTTTTCATAATGTAAGTTTTGCATTCAACAATGAACACATGGGCCTTGATTTCTGGCTTGCGTCACCGGCCGATCCACATCCTCTTTTTATAAAAGTACCTTATTTGGATAACCCATCGCTAACACGCACGTTACAAGCCAGGGCAAAGGGGGATATTTTTTTTGCTGATGTATTAACTGCTGATGAAAATCATGAGTGGATACAGCATGTTATTCACCATTCCTCTTTAAAAGGTGTTTCAGAAGAAAATATAAATTTTTTATTAAATACAAAAGGTTATGCAAGATCTACGGTTTTAATGAAACATATTATACTTGCTATTGGTAATTATTTTTTAATCCCCTATACCGATGAGCAAAATGCAATCCTGAAAAGATTCGGAAATGTGTTTGAGCAATCTTATACACGTTTCCTTGATTTACAAAAAGCGGAAGCACAGGCAAGAGAAGCACAAATAGAAGTCTCATTAGAACGTGTAAGGTCAAAGGCTATGGCCATGCAAAAGAGTGAAGACCTTGCCAATGCTGTTGCTATTGTTTTTGAGGAACTGGATAAGCTAGACCTTGGTATGTTGCGATGTGGCATTGGAATTATTAATAAAAAGAATCACAGCGTAAATGTGTGGGCATCTACCAAATCAGATAAGGATAGCCCCGTACAAGTATCCGGAGACGAATCAATGGATACGCATCCTTTGTTACGCGGTGCTTTTAATGCATGGCTGAAACAGGAAGAGTATTCTTACATATTACACGGAAAAGATTTAACGGATTACTATAGGACACAGGTATCCGCAAATTTTAAACTGCCCGATTCCCATTCACTGGTCACAGCGAATGAAGACATTCAGCAATATTATTTTTTAGCAACATTCCAGGCGGGCGGATTATTTGCGTTTCGGGAAACCGTTTTTTCTGAAGAAGCAAAAGTTGTAATGAAACGTTTTGCAGATGTTTTTAATCTTACCTATACACGTTTTAGTGATTTGCAAAAAGCAGAAGCGCAGGCAAGAGAATCGCAAATAGAATTATCACTGGAACGTTTACGTGCAAAAACAATGGCGATGCATAACAGCGCTGATGTTGGTGAAACAGCGGCTGTAATGGTAGATGAATTGAAGAAGCTCGGTATAGAAACAATGCGCTGCGGCATAGGCATCATGCACGAGCCCGGCGATATGGAAGTGTGGACGATCAGTACAGATGATAATAACAAAACGAGTATTATCATCGGCTGGCTTGATATGAATATGCATCCTTTGTTGCATGGCGCATTTGAGAGCTGGCGCAATAAAATTGATGTGTATTCTTACGAGTTAAAAGATGATGATCTGTTAAGCTATTATAATGCCATCAATAATTATCCTGGTTACCCGATACGATACGATACTGCCAATTTGCCAAAGCAAATTCACCACAACGAATTTCATTTTGCTGAGGGAACATTGTTTGCTTTTTCATTACAGCAATTAAGTGAAGAACAAAGAAAAATATTTAAACGGTTTGCCGGTGTGTTTGGACAAACCTATCGCAGATACCTCGATTTAAAAAAAGCAGAAGCACAAGCAAGAGAAGCACAGATTGAAGCTGCTTTGGAAAAAGTTCGGAGCAATTCACTTGCTATGCATCAGAGTAGTGAATTGCAGGATGTGGTAAATATTGTTTTTGAAAGATTGAGTGAGTTGAATATCCAGGCTGATTCAGTCAGCGTAATCGTCTTGCCATCTAAACCGGATGTTTTGGAATATTGGCTGGCTGTTCCTAATCAACGGTATGCTACCCGGTTTCACATTCCCCACTTTGAAAATACCATAATTGCAAGAGAATCCATAACTGCATGGCAACAAGGAAAGGGTTTTGCAAAATGCTATACAGGAATAGAAAAAAATGAACACTGGAATTACCTGTTCGAACATTCCGATTTAAAAAATTTGCCTGCTGACAGAAAGGAATTTCTGTTGGACACAAAAGCTTACAACGTGTCTCTTTCATTCACAGCAAATACAGCTCTCCAGATACTCAGGTATAATGAAGAAATATTTTCTGAAAAGGAACGCGAAATATTTCAGCGCTTTGCAAACGTATTTGAGCAAGCTTATACCCGGTTTCTCGATTTAAAAAAAGCAGAAGCACAGGCAAAAGAAGCGCAGGTTGAAGCAGCATTGGAACGTGTACGCAGCCGCACATTAGCTATGCAAAAATCTGGTGAGCTTGCAGAAACATCTGCGGTTCTCTTTAAACAATTGATAAGTCTTGGGATTGAGCCAAACCGTTTATACATCAGCATTATGAAGGATGATGAGGGTGAAACGGAGTTTTGGATATCAGATGAAGATGGAAGCAAAGTAAGTTCGGCATATACTGACAACCTGAACACAAATGCTTCATTCAAAAAGATGTATGACGGGTGGAAAGAAGGTAAGCAATCAATGATTATTGATATGCAGGGGAAAGAATTGCAGGAATATTTTCAGCATCTCACAAGCTTAAACGTTCCATTTAAAGATGGGCTTCAACAACAAAGAAGAATACAACATCTTGCTTATTTCAATCGTGGTTTTATTGGTATGGCCGCACCGGATGATCAGCCGGAAGAAACCATTCATTTGCTGGAAAGATTTGCGGCTGTGTTCAATCTTACGTTTACACGTTTCAACGATTTAAAAATTGCGGAAGCACATGCTATAAAGGCCGAAGAAGATTTAATAGAAATAAAAGCCGCGAGAAAAAAAGCTGAAGAAGCATTAAGCGAATTACAGGTTACGCAAAACCAGTTGATACAAAAGGAAAAAATGGCGAGCCTTGGAGAGCTCACCGCAGGCATTGCACATGAAATTCAAAACCCGTTAAATTTCGTAAACAATTTTTCTGAAGTAAGCAAGGAGTTATTAGATGAAATGAAGGCAGCTTTAGACAAAGGCGATAAAGACGAAGCAGAAGAAATCGCGAACGATATTATTAAAAATCTGGAAAAAATAAATCATCATGGCAAGCGTGCTGATGCAATTGTAAAAGGTATGCTGCAACATTCACAAAGAAGTTCAGGGCAGAAAGAACTAACAGACATCAATACTTTGTGTGATGAATATTTGAGATTGAGTTATCATGGTTTGCGTGCAAAAGACAAAAATTTCAATGCAGATTTTAAAACAGATTTTGACGAAAATATCGGTAAGATAAGTATCGTTCCGCAGGACATTGGAAGAGTATTATTGAATCTATACAACAATGCTTTCTATGCCTGCACTGAGCGAAGTCGAAGTACAACTAATACAAAGCGGAAAACTGCTGATGAAAGTTATAAGCCACTTGTTTTAGTATCGACAAAAAAAATAAATGATAAGATAGAAATAAAAGTTACCGATAACGGCAACGGCATCCCGCAAAACATAGTTGATAAAATCTTTCAGCCATTCTTTACAACAAAACCAACGGGCCAGGGAACGGGCTTAGGATTGAGTTTAAGCTATGATATTATTAAAGCACATGGCGGGGAAATAAAAGTTGAAACGGAAGAAGGTGAAGGCACAACATTCACAATTCAATTGCACTTTTATGCTTAGAAAAATCTACGTAGTTATCTTATTTATTGCCCTTTTAGTTAATGCAAATGCTCAAACCGATTCTACGGCTATTGATTCTTTGCAGAAAGTTTTAGCAACACAAAAAGACGATACCAACAAGGTGAATACGCTCAATGAAATAAGCGAAAAGCAGGTAAGTAATGAAGCGGGAATGCAGAATGCTGTTAAGGCGGTAAGTTTATCGCGTACACTAAAGTTTAAGAAGGGGGAAGGTGAAGCCCTTCTTTTAATTGGGGAATATTATTATTCGAATAACCAATACCCAGAAGCGATAAAATATGGGTTACAAGCGCTGCAAGTCCATGAAGATATAAAAGACCTACGTGGCAGGGCAATGGCACATTTTTTACTAGACGCATCCTATGGAATGCAGGGCAACTATAGTGAAAACTTAAAGCATGCATTTGCAGCCTTAAAATTATATGAAGAAATAGGTGATAAAGCACAAATCGCAAACATGTTTGCTGACCTGGCTAATATTTATATCAGCCATGATAATTACGTCGAAGGCTATAAGTATGCGCAGCTCGGTTTGGATGCCGGCCGTACTTCAAGTCGCAAAAGCTTAGTTTCATATTGCCTAGGATTGATTGCTGATACAGATGTAAAAAATGGAAAATTAACTGAGGCATTACAAAAGTACAGAGAGGCATTGGCAATTTTGGAAGATTTAGGTTCAGAATACCTTAAATATGGTGCCGGGGATAAATATAGGGCTATCGGGGACGTCTACAAGCTACAAGGTGAAAAAGCACTTGACTCGGGATATAGTGCTAAGGCAATGAAGGAATTTGAGCTGGCTAAGGATAATTATCAGCTGGCTTTGAAATACGAAGAGGAAGCTAACATTACCTCTTTTGTAGCGATGGAATATATCAATCTAGGAGATATTGCTATTAAGTTCAAAAAGATTGAGGAAGCAAGAAATTACCTTGAAAAAGGATTAAAAGTGGCAAAATCAACAGGATTCAAAATGGCAATACGTGATGGTTATTATAAGCTGTCAGGCCTGGACAGTATGACGGGAAATCATCAACAAGCTTATATAAATTTTAAAAATTATATTCTTTATCGTGACAGCTTAAAAAATGAAGAATTTACCAAAAATACGGTTCAGACCCAAATGCAATATGAGTTTGATAAGACCCAAGCCGTTGCTAAAACCGAGCAGCAAAAAAAAGATGCAGAACAAAAACGACTTAGAAATCAACAATATTTTATTAGCGCCAGCCTTGGAATACTTGTATTAGCTGTTATAATTATTGCACTTATACAATTCCGTAGCAATAAACACAGACAAAAAGCTAATGCTTTGCTTCAACAAGAGAAGGAGAAAGTAGAAAGCACATTAATCGAATTAAAATCGACCCAGGCCCAACTTATTCAATCAGAAAAGATGGCTTCTCTTGGCGAGCTGACCGCCGGCATTGCACATGAAATACAAAACCCCTTAAACTTTGTAAACAATTTTTCTGAAGTAAATAAGGAATTGGTTGATGAGCTTGAGCAGGAAGCTGACAAGGGAAATATTGAGGAAGTAAAATCTATCGCAAGAGACATAAAGAAAAATGAAGAAAAAATAAATCATCATGGCAAACGTGCGGACGCGATTGTGAAAGGTATGATGCAGCATTCAAGAGCAAACACAGGACAAAAAGAACCAACAGATATCAATGCCTTGTGTGATGAATATTTGCGATTAAGTTATCATGGCTTGCGTGCAAAAGACAAAAGCTTTAACGCAGATTTTAAAACAGATTTTGATGAGAGTATTGGAAAAATAAATATCGTACCGCAGGATATTGGAAGAGTGTTATTGAATTTATATAACAATGCTTTCTATGCAGTGAATGAAAAGCTTCGACAAGCTCAGCCTGACAGCAACTATGAACCAAAAGTTGCTATAAGCACGAAGGCAGTAAAGCCCCCTTTAGGGGGTTTGGGGGTTTTACTAACTGTAACCGATAACGGCAACGGCATTCCGCAAAACATAGTTGATAAAATCTTTCAGCCATTCTTTACAACAAAAC
>JBDTSD010000127.1:0-12975 GCA_039931355.1 Ginsengibacter sp. | reverse complement strand
TGGTTTTGCATGGACTGCATTAAGTACCGGTGCATCCGCGTTGAAAAAAAATAATGCGGATAGTGTTTCAGATAATGGATATGCTACGGTATATAGCAGAAACAAGGCAAGAGATTCTGTGCAGGCTAACTTAGATGTCAACACCGCAAATATTTCGCTTAAAAAAGATAATGTAGATAGCATTTCAAATACCGGATATGCTACGGTATATAGCAGAAACAAGGCAAGAGATTCGATGCAGGCTAACGTGGATGCTAACAGTGCCGTTATTTTGATCAAAAAAGATAATTCTGATAGTACGGATCTAACAACCGGCTACACTACCCTGTATCAAAATAGCTTAAAAGAATCGCCTTTATCTTTTACGGCAGGACTAACCCGCGCCGGGAATGATGTAAGAAGTGATTTATTTACAGGTGTAAGTGGCGGCCAAACCCTTATTGGGTCTACTTCTAGCAATTCCGGGATGACTTATATAGCTACAAGCGGAGCAGGTGTTACCGGGGCAGACCATATTTTTAAAGTTGGCAATAATGGTGCCGTGGAGGCTATGCGCATCGTAAGTGATTCCCTGGGCTATGTCGGAATTGGAACAGACTCACCGACCACCGTGTTGCATGTTAAAAAGAATTTGCCTGCTCCCGGGCACAATACAGTTCTCAAAATTGAAAATGCTTATGGTGCCGGCAATTTTGGATTCAATTCCGCAGGCGCATATTGGGCAAATTCAGCTGTGTACAATGGGAATGGCGGTGGCTTTAATATATTCAGCTATCAACAAACAGGTTTTTTTGGTATTCAAACAAACGGCAATGTTGGTATTGGAACATCTACTCCATCTGCCTACCTCGAAGTAAAAGCTGGGAGTAGTACCCACGTGCCTTTCAGGCTTAATTCCGGTGCGCTTGCTTCAACTACTTTAGCCGGAGGTATTGAGTTTTTTAATGATAATTTTTACGGAACTATTAAGACAAGTAATACCCGAAAGACATTTGCATTTTTAGAAAGTCCTACGTTTACCGGTACAGTAGGAGGTATTACCAAGAGTATGGTAGGTTTAGGAAATGTTGATAATACGAGTGATATAAATAAACCTGTATCAACGACAACCCAAACGGCCCTTGATGCAAAATGGGGCACAGGAGGTAACACAGGTACGAATGATGCTGCGAGCTTTATTGGAACCACCGATAACGTTCCGCTAAACTTAAAAGTGAACAATCAAAATGCGGGAAGAATTGATAACACTTTATCAAATTCTTTTTGGGGCTACCAGGCCGGAAATATAGCAGCCACAGGCACGGGAAATACTGCCATTGGCGCAAATAGCCTTGCTACGAATAATACCGGTAACTCTAATACGGCGCTTGGAAGCGGCGCGAATGTGTCAGCAGATGGATTGGATAATGCTACCGCAATTGGTAGTGGGGCAATAGTAGATGCGAGTAACAAAGTCCGTATTGGAAATGCCTTTGTGTCTGTAATTGAGGGAGAGGTTGCCTATTCATTACCGTCTGATGCAAGGTTTAAATATAATATACTGGCTAACGTGCCGGGGCTGGATTTTATAAAAAAACTTACGCCTGTGACATATTATTTTGATGAAGAAAAATTGAACGAATTTACCCGAACAGGCCTGCTTAATAACAGCGTAGGAAGCCATGCCGCTTATTATCCGCAAAAGCAATTGCATACGGGTTTTCTTGCGCAGGATGTTGAAAAAGTGGCAATACAATTGGGCTATAACTTTGACGGTGTTCATGCACCTGTTAATAAGAAAGACCATTACAGTCTTGCCTACAGCCAGTTTATTATGCCGTTAGTAAAGGCGGTACAGGAGCAACAACTGATAATTGAAGACCAGGATAAAAAATTAAATACTCAGGCAGAGCAAATTAAAAAGATGAATGAAAGAATTGAAGAATTGGCAAAAGTGGTTGAACAGCTCACAAAAAAATAAGATGGATTAGTAAGACGGGAGGGCTATTAAAATTCATAAGAATTGTTTGACAAAAACTATTTGTAAACGCAGAACCCTGAAAGTGCTATTGATTCGCGAGGTGTCAATCCACTATCTTCTATACTAAACCGTGCATGGGTTGTGCAAATATTTCTTCTTTTTCAACCAACCGTTGCAGAAGAACAACCTGGTTGCCCGCTCTCACAAAATTTTGGTCAGGATATTTTGCTCCATAGTATGTGTCATCATTGAGGTGGTCTGTAAGAAAACGAATGGCCTGCATGTATATCATAAATTTTCCGGCATAAATGAAATGTTTCTTCTCTACATCACTTAATTCGTTTTTCATTTCACCCATGTAGCCATTCCATATTGCCGCATAATATTCTTCCCTTATTTCAATTTTAGAAAAATCCTTTTCTTCTTCGGGTACGGGTGACAGATAGGTTCTTATCATATCTCCCACGTCGCTTATAAAGTAGCCAGGCATTACTGTATCCAGGTCAATCACGCACAAGCCTTTGTCGTAGTTGTCGAACAAAACATTGCTGATTTTAGTGTCGTGGTGTGTTACTCTTAGCTTGAAGTCTTTATTCTTAAGAATACTTTCATAAGTATTCACAATGTTTCTATTTGCTATAATAATATTGATCAGTTCACTTGCCTGGTGAACACGGCTCTTATTGCCGCTTTCCAATGCAAGCATGAATTGCTTATAGCGAAGAGAAAGATTATGAAAATCCGGTAAAGTGATTTGTAATTCATTAACAGGAAAATGTGCCAGTAGCCGGGTGAATTTTCCAAATTCTTTTGCTGCTTCAAATGCCTGCATGGGGGTTTTTGCAGCATCTATAGTGTGCGATTGCTTTACGAAATGCGATAACCGGAAATAGCCTTTTCCCGGGAGAAAGGTTAGTCCCTCATTTGATTTTGTCTGTATAGGTACAATAAATAAATAACCAGGGTTATTGCTTAAGAGGTAATCAGAAAGCTCTTTAAGATTGGAAGCTATTGCGTATGGCTCTTTGAAAACGGTATTATTAACTCTTTGCAAAATGTAATCCTGGTGAGAATTTCTTAGTCGCCATGTTTGGTTGATTAATCCATTGTCGATTTGCTCAATGGTAAATTGATTCTCATCAAGGCCGTATGCAGAGAGTATTTTCTGGATCATTAAAAATGATTCACATGTTGTTGTTGTTAAACAAACTTATGGGAGATAAGCATATCATCAAAGCGCAAACGATTGTCTATATTTTTTGTTAACATTAATTTTTGAACTCATCTTCTATAAAATAAAACAACGCCGGAACAAGGAAGCCCCCTTGTGCGTTTAATGACACTAACATAACGCTTTACTTTTTATGAATTATCAACTGGCCTTCCACAAGTATGTTGTTGTAGCCTGGTTTTTTTTCAGCGTCATCATTACCAGGGGCTAATAAGTCAAACAAAATTTCAGTAGCTTTTTTTGCTTGCTCGTAAGGGTATTGTTCCACGGAAGCCAGGGGCGGAAACTCAAGATAATTGGTGATTGGTAAATTTGCATAGCTCACAAAACAAATGTCTTTATTGATTTTAAGCTTTTCTTTTCTGGCATATTGTATCGCATCGAGCGCTACATAATCATTAATAGTCAGGATAGAAGTGGGAGGATATTTTAATGAAAGAAGTTCTTCCATCGCCTTATGGGTACCGGCTTTCGTGAGATCAGTGGTTACTACCAGGCCAAGATCAATTTTTATTCTCTTTTTTTGTAACACTTCCATATAGGTAGTAGTTCTCTCTTTGCAGGATTTCATTTCTTCCGGCCCGTTGATTACTCCTATGCGTCTATGCCCGTTTTTTATAAGAAATTCTATCGCCTGTTTTGTACCGTTGTTAATGTTGGATGATACTTTATGAACTGTTGAAAGATCAGGAACACGATCAAAAAAGACAACCGGTATATTGTATTTCTCAAGTGCCGTAAGATGATCATAATTTTTAGTGTGCTTCGAAATAGAAATGATCAATCCATCTACACGATGATTTTTCATGGCTGTTACTATTTGCTGTTCCTTGTCTATATCATCATGCGATTGCCCGATAAGCACACTATACTTATGATTATTCGAAACATCTTCTATACCATTGATTGCCTGCGAAAAAAATTCTTCTGTAAGGTTAGGAAGTATTACTCCTATTGAATGAGTCTTTTGTTGTTTAAAAAATAATGCGGATTGATTTGGCTCATAATTTAATTCTTTAGCCAATTGCTGCACTTGCGTCTTTGTTCGCAGGCCTATGCTCGGGTGGTTATGCAAAGCACGCGACACAGTCGAGACAGAAAAGTTTAAACGCTTGGCAATTTCCTTTAGAGTTGGTAATTTATTATCCATAAGCGGTATGGCAAATTACGACAATTGTTGAAAAATAGGACAATCGGTTGCGTGACAATTTCAATCGGTTGCGTAAAAAAATCCTTCTCGTTGCATGATGCCCGGTGCATCAAATTCAAAATAATTATGTCAATTTAGAATAAGTGAACAGGTAATAATCATTAATTTTTTTAATCATTAAAGGCCTTAAGTGTATTCATTTTTTACACACATCGGACCCAGGAAATTGAATTTTTTATTTTTTTAAAACCAAAAAAGCAGCGAATGAAAAAATCAACATTACTCCAATATTCTTTCCCGCTTTTCATCCTCATCCTATTATCTACCGGCTCCTTTGGGCAGCAAAGAAAAATAAGCGGCATTGTACAGGAAAGTAAAAACAATGCCCCTCTTGATGGTGCGACAGTGTCTGTGAAAAATAGTAAATCCAATGCCATTACTAAAGATGATGGCCGGTTTGAGCTTTCGGTACCCGAAGGAAAGAACACGCTGGTTGTATCGTTTGTGGGGTATGAAACTACAACCACTAATGTAGGCGCTAACCAAAATTCAGTTGTTATTAAAATGAATGAAGGTGGTGGTAAGCAAATGGGCGAAGTCGTTATCGTAGGATATCAAAAACAATCAATGCGTAAAACGACCAGCGCTGTACAGATTGTTTCGGGTAAAGAAATTGAGAATTTACCAGCTCCCAGTTTTGATGCATTGCTCCAGGGAAAAGTTTCGGGTGTTAACATACAAAACTTCTCGGGAGAGCCTGGTGTTCGAAACACATTTACCGTAAGAGGGAATTCTAATATCTCAACGGACTTAAACAACGGTGTAGATGAGGCGAAAACTTTGAGCACACCACTTTATGTAATAGACGGCATACCGATTTCAATAAATGATATTGAAGGCGTTGCCAGCACAGGTACCAATTTTTTGGCGGGTATCAATATCAATGATATTGAAAGCATCGTGGTACAAAAAGATGCCGCAGCTACCGCTGCATGGGGATCCCGCGGCGCCAATGGAGTTATTGTAATCAAAACAAAAAGAGGGCGCACCGGCAAACCGCAAATACGTTTTTCTTATTATACGGGCATTACAGTAAAACCTGAGTTGTTGAGAACGGTAGTAGGTGCTGAAGAGAGGCATCAGAAATTAGGCTTAATAAATGAATACGGCACTTACAGTCAACTGGCAAACATTCCTCAATTGCTTTCAGATAGTTTGAATCCTGCATTTAATAATGCAACGGATTGGCAGGATCTTTTTTACAGAACGGGAAAAGTAAACAACGGGGATATAAGCATATCCGGCGGTAGCGAATCAGTTAATTATCGCGTGGGTGCTAACTATTATGATGAAGATGGAATTGTTCGCAACACCGGCTTTAAGCGATATGCCTTTCGTGGAAATTTTGATTTCAAGATTACTAAAAAGTTAAACGCTATTATAAATATTTCTGCCTCGAGGCTTGACAGGAAGCGTGGATTAGGAAGAGGCAGAGACCAGATTTTACCGATTGACGGTGTCTCACAACCCGCTTCTTTTTATCAGTTATCGCAGGCAGATAAAGATTTTTATTATGGGCAATACGATAAACAGCGTGATCAAAACACCTCCGATATTTTTTCTGCCTATGGTCAATTGAATTATGATATAGTAAAAGGTTTGCAATATTCTTTCCAGGGGTCAGTATCCAATACCTCTGACCGGCGTGAGCTTTTTCAACCCACAGAAATTACGCCGGATCATCGTTCTTTTGCTTCAAGCGAAAATGGAAATTACCAGCAAACGTATCTTGCCAATATTCTCACGGCAACAAAATCATTCAACGAAAACACGCACAATTTCAGTGCGGTATTCACACAGTCTTTCCAGTTAGATCAAAAGACCGGCACTTATCTCTATGGATATAACGTTCCTGATAATAATATACAAGTGGTGTCTGGTATTCCCCAAAAAGATCGCGATGGATATTCGGTATTTCAACAAGCCGGGTTGCTATCTTTCCTGGGCCAGCTTTCCTACGATTACAAAGGAAAATATATTCTTAACGCATCCTATCGCGGAGACGCTTCTTCCAGGTTTGGTGCAGATAGCAGGTGGGGTTATTTTCCCGCGATATCTGCAGCATGGATTGTAAGCGATGAAAAGTTTATGGACAAAGTTGGTTTTGTAAGTCTTTTAAAATTGCGAGGAAGCTATGGTTTGAGTGGTTCATTGCCTGACGATTTTTATGCTCCGTTTAATGTATGGGATTTACAGCAGGGAACTTATAATGGTGTAACTATCGCAACGCCTTCTTTTCAAAAACCTATTACGCAACCAAACCTTACCTGGAATAAATCAAATCAATTAAATGTTGGTATGGATTTATACATGTTCAAAAATAGGGTAAACATAAACCTTGATCTTTACCGTCGTTACAATAACAATCCAATTTTACGTTTTCCATTTCCATTCTATACAGGATACAGCAATGTAGTTTACAATGCGCCAGTCAAAATATTGAATGAGGGCGTTGATCTGCAAATTCAGACAAGGAATCTATCCTCTAAAAGTGAATTGCAATGGACTACTAACCTCAACATGACTTTTAATAAAAATAGGATCGCTGCATTACCAAATGGTAACCGTACTTTTTACCAGGATTCACGCGGCTATAACCAGCAATTAATATTTGCAGTTGGTGCACCTATTTATGGTTGGGCACAGATGCTGTACAATGGCGTTTATAATTATCTGACAGAAATTCCTGTAAACCCGCTCACCGGGCAAAGACTTACTTATTTCAAAACTAACTACCCGGTACAACCCGGCTATCCGATTTGGCAGGACGTAAATAAAGACTGGGATGTATGGAGCGATGAAGACAAGGGTGAACAATTTGGTGATTTGGTTTCGACAGGTAATCCAAATCCTAAAGTTACAGGTGGCCTTTACAATGAATTTTCTTTCCGAAATTTCTCCGTGGGTATATTAGGAACCTTTACAATTGGCCGTGATATCATCAACAATTTTGCTGCGAATCAATTTGCGAATGTCTGGAACTTTGGAGGTATTAATGATTTTGCAAGTTTACGCTTACCCGATCTCAGTCAATATAATTATTGGACACCATCAAAAGCAGATCCCGCTAAAAATTCCAATTATAACGCCACCTTTCCATCGCTAAACCCATATAGTGGCCATTTCTATGAATTCCTTCCCTTTTCCACTTTATGGAATGAGAATGGCACTTATTTTAAGATCAAGAGCATTACACTGGGCTATAGCTTTAAGCAAAATGTCATTAAGAAGTTAGGTCTCGAAGGCATTCGCTTATATAGCGTAATTGACAACCTGTATAGTTTTCAAAAATCAAACGTGCCGGATGCCGAGCTGGTAAGCCCGCAGGGAGAATATACCGGTGCCGCGTACCCGCTTCCAAGAAAATTCACTTTCGGCTTTGATATTACTTTTTAAAATAAAGAAATTATGTTGAGAAGAATACAAATAAAATGGATAGCAATAGGCTTCTTACTTTCCGGAGCGTTGCTATCATCCTGCAAAAAATACATTGAATTAAAACCGCACGATGCCACCTACGACCAGGTATTCTGGAGCAGTGGCGAGAATGCTGAGAAAGCGCTCGCGGGGGCTTACGGGCTTTTTCGCGGAGCCTTGCGATACAATTCTCCTGATGCAGACGGCCCGGCATTTTTTGTGACAGGCGATTTACCTACAGACGAGTTTTGGGTAGATGCCAACTATTTTTGGTTCCTGCAAAAAGTGATTCCTGTTGGCCGTAATACCTACAGCTACACTCCCTATTTTGAGGCTTCTGTAAAAGATTGGACACGTTTTTATGCTGCCGTAAACCAATGCCACCTTGTAGTGGAGAATGTTGAGAAAATACCAGAGGAAAAGTTTGATGGCGGCGTCTCTTTAAAAAACCAAATAGCAGGTGAAGCGCGGTTTCTAAGAGCCTATACTTATTTCTATCTTACAAGAATATGGGGTGATCCCGTGCTTACAAAAGAATCTTTAAAAGACCCATTATCAGTGCAACCTATAGCGAGGTCAAGCGAAGAAGATGTTTTAAATTATTGCATAGAAGACCTTAAACAAGCTGCTGCATTGCTCGACTTCAATACAGGTACAGCTATAAGTAAAATTCGTGCGGACAAAGGTGCTGCATGGGCATTGCTTGCACATGTATATGCGTGGAAACATGATTACAAAGAAGCGGCAAAGTATTGCGACAGCGTAATTAACAGCGGTCAGTATCAACTCGAAGATGTGTCAAACTATGAAAATATTTGGGCTGGTCAATCACAGGAAAGCATTTTTGAATTGAACATGCTGTACAATGCAGATAATAATGAAGCAACAGATTATTTCTTTGGAAGATTTCTTCATGATCCGTTGATTAAAAATAAAGATGCATACACAGCATGGCTTGTAAATACTGATCTCACTGGTTATTTATTTCCGGATCCTGCGGCAGATAAAAGATATGATAAGATAATTGGCTTGCAACAAACCGGTGACCCTGTCTTAATAAAATATGCCAACGTAAAATATTACGACCCCACCAACAGACCCGATGCTTACGTTTTAAATAACAATCTTGTTTTATTAAGGCTTGCTGACATCTACTTACTAAAAGCCGAAGCTGCTTCTAAAAATGGAGATGATGGTACAGCACAGCAAGCTTTAAATGTTGTGAAAGAAAGGGCAGGACTTGATCCTTCTGTAAACACCGGCGATGATCTTTTCAATGAGATACTTGAAGAAAGGTTCAGGGAACTATATGGAGAAGGCTGCCTTGCTTACGACTTAATAAGAATGGGCAAGCTTGAATACTGGTTGCCTGATTCGTTTACTCCCGACCGGATTGCAAAAAAAGGATATTACTGGCCACTTGATATGCGCAAGCTTTTGCCACAGGATCCGCTACTCACCCAAAACGAATGGTGGAAGAATCATTAATAATCTAAAAAAAAATAATAATGAATTTTTTCAAAAAATATTTATTTGGATCAGCGGCTTTAGTTTTTGCCACTGCTCTTTTGGTTACTTCCTGCAAAAAAAGTAATTACCTGGAAGGTGGTTCGCTCCATTCAGCAAAGGTGAACATGACCACCTATGATTATTTACAAAGTAATTCCGCAGGACTTTTTGATACGCTCTTACTGCTTGTAGATAGGGCAGGATTGAAAGATAAGATTAACCAGCAGGGTGTAACATTTTTTGCCCCTACGGATTATTCTATCAACGCATACTTAAGTGCGAGAGCGAAGGAAGAACAGAATATTGACCCCTTCAGGCAATGGACTATTGACTCCATGATAAAATATGAGATGCCGAAGTTTGTGGATTCTATTAATATTTATTTTGTAAACGGGGCGCTTACTTATGACAAGCTTACGCAAAATGGAACATTATATCCAACTTTAAAGCAAGGAAATGAATGTGTTGTTTCTTACGAAGAAACGAGAGATCCTGCCCTGGGATATAACCCGAACGTATCCACGATTCCACGCATTGTTTACTTTACATTTCTGCTTAAGCAACTTTCACCACCCATTGTAGCCGGCGACATACAAAGCGATGAAGGCGTACATACGAGGGTGCAAACCTCCGGTATAGAAACGACAACAGGTATGCTTCATGTACTCAATAACCAACACAAATTATTCTTCAGAAAATAAAAATGGATGTATGAAAATAATGAAGGCTATAAAAATAATACTCGCAATTATTGTGTTAGGAGCAGTATATACTTCCTGCAAGAAATTGCCTAATGGCTTTATTAGCGATTTAGTTCGCTATGAGGAAGACCCGATCATCATACAGAAGGGGAGGGTGAAAGTGAGCTCTGCATTAAATTTTGATGGCTCAACAAAGCCTTCGAAAATAAAGATGTTACATATCTATGATAAGGCCACCGGCAAGGTGGTAGATGACATCTTTTTAAAAAAATATTCTATCAAAGTATGGAAGGCCCTATATAATAGCAAAACCGATACTACCCTGGATCTTATTGAAGCAAAGCAAATGGATGCAGAGATAACACCGATAGTTATAAACGAAGTAAGCGGCCAGGTAGAGGCTAATTATACAACGTTGAATATTCCGGCAGGCGATTATGAATTTGATCTTGAGATAACAAATGGTGCAGGCACTAAAGTATATCCCAAAGTGGGACAGTTGCAAATAGTTGACGCGCCACCTTTTGAGGCAAACCCGGAGTTGGGAACTCCTTATGTGAGAATGATACAGGTGGGCAATGAAGCAGTGGGCACGAGTTTATTAACGCCGATAGTAACAGTTGCGAGAGTGGCTGAAGAACCGAATAAAATTATAGTGAAGATCGTAGATAAAAACGGAGTTCCTTTTAACCCGAAGGCCGGTGAAATAATACGCCGGCCCAATACGGGTAATAACCCTGTGCCGCCTTATCTGCAGACGCTGCAAGACTATTCGCTTAAGACGGATATTTTTGATGACAGGATGGAATTTACCTATGGCGTTTTACCGTTTCCGTTAGAGTCGCTTGGTAATGGATTCAATATTTATTATCGCATACCCACACAATTTTTCAGTCACGATGACCAGGTGAAATTTCCCGATGGGCAATATTCTGCCAATCCAAGATTTGTATTCAGGGCTTACGTGCCGGGCACCTACACTATCACGTTCAAGGCTACGGATCTAACGCACAAGTAAATTTTTGAGTTTTGTTTTTTTCATAGCAGTCGTTTAGCACAGCAGGAGGATAGAGTTCAACTTTACTCCTCCTGTTTTTTTTAAACAGTATTTAAATTAAATGATTATAAAAAATTATTGCCTGCTCGTTTTATCATTAATATCTTTTGCAAATGTGTACGCGCAAAATATTAATGACACCACGCATCCTTCGCAAACCGAAACTGTAAACCCCATTCATAAATCAAGTTTCAATAATGGTGGTGAATGCCCGGAACGTAAGCAGGGCGGCAACACAAGAATGATAGATGGCTACCAGGTATTTGATGGCTCTATGGATGGCGACCGCCAGGTAGATCCGCAAATTGCAGTAGGTGGCGGTTTTATTTTAGAAGGGTCCAACCGGGGGCTTTTGATCTATAATAAAAAAGGCGAATTCATACAAGGCGTTTCTCAAAAATGTTTTAATAATGGTATAGACCCGAAAATGTTTTTTGATGTCCATAATAAAATTTTTGTGTTTGATATGTGGTGGTATTATGACAAAGAAAAAACGAAGCCTGTAAATATTGCTGTCTCTGAAACCAACGACCCTACAGGCGCATGGAATATTTATCCTGTTTCCAGGACAGAAGAAGTAGATGGTGGTGGCATAGGCTATAGCAAAAAATGGATTGCCTATTCTTATCCCGGTGGAGAAGAAAATACTTTTGTACTGCGAACGGCTGATGTAAAAGCAGGAAAGCCAGCCACCATTTATCATTTTAAAGGAAGCCTCGGTAATCCTGTTTTTGCGCAGGATGACATTGATGAGTTGTATTTCTTCTCGATTGAAGATGACGATTTTGTTATCCGTAAAATATCAGAAGATGCGAATGGGGAACCTTACAGCCAGGTAGTTTCCAAACATCCTCATAACTTAAAATATATTGATTACCCGCCGCAGTCTCCACAAAAAGGAACGAAGCAAAAGGTATCGAGCGGCGATCGTAATCCTAAAAACTGTGTGTTGCAAAATGGAAGCATCTGGTTTTCGCAGGCTGTAAATTGCGAAGGACATTCCGCGGTGCAATGGCACCAAATAAATGCGGGTGATGGAACCATTCAACAAACAGGTTTGATTAAAAGTGATACAACGAATTATATCCAAACAACCATTGCCGTGAATAAAAAGAATGATGTGTTAGTCGGCTTCCAGGAAGTAAATAAGCATTCGTTCGTAAGCCCGCGATTTACTTTCAGAATGGCAAAAGATAAAAAAGAAACTACAAGAAAAATTATAAAAGTTGGCGAAGGTGTGGGCGCTGCAGATGGTGCTGCCTGGGGTGATTACAGCGGTAGTATTATAGACGGTGACAATCTTATGGATCTGTGGACTATACAAAGCAGGGCGAATGAAAAAGGAAAAGCAGAATCCGTGATTGTAAAAATTCCATTTTCAAATTAACTTTGCTGGAACAATTTTGATGTTAATATAATATTCAAGGCAACTCGTCCACGTGACGTCCTTTGCGAACCGCCAGCATAAGGCAACAATTCTAATGCCACTTGTGGCGGCGTGGCAATCTCCCTGGAATAGGCGAAAAACGGTTGCCCCAACAATTAAAAAGATACGATTTGTGGAAAGTAAATGATAGAAGCGCTTAGCCGGCGTATCCGGACAATATTCTTTCGGAAAGTTTATCTTAATAACTTTAGAATATAGAAAAAACTTTCAAAGTCCGCATAATGAATAAGCTCTTTATTATTTTTTTGATTCTTTCCGGCTTCACCGATCAGGCGCTATCACAAGAAAGAATTTCTGAACCATTACCCGTATGGAAACCGGCCTCAGAAAATTTATATAAAACCGATTGGCTTGTATATCCCGTTACTGAAAAAGCCCAAGCATACACAAGCGCCGATGGCAAAGACATTACTTTATTCAATGGTTTGGTAAAGAGAACATTT